>CAYYNI010000027.1:0-16444 GCA_964472765.1 uncultured Thermotogaceae bacterium
CGGAATTTTGGTTTTTCAAAGGCCGGGAAGTTTAATGAGGTTCAGATTGTCATGGGGATGCTGGTGGATCTTGAAGGACGTCCCATTGGCTATGAATTGTTCCCCGGTAATACGTTTGATTCCAAGACGCTGGTGCGTGCGTTGGATAGTCTGAATCAGAAGTTCGGGGTCCGGCGGGCGGTGATTGTCGCAGACAGGGGGATTAATTCCAAGATGAATCTGAAGGCGATTACCGAGAGTGGGTATGGGTATGTCGTTGCTTCCAAAATAAAAGGGATGTCCAAGGCTTTGCAGGACAAGGTAAAGGAAGATGTCTGGGATTATGTGAATCACGCCTGTGAAGAGGAAGGGGTTTTCAAGTACAAGGTGCTTGATCATACCAACAAGGTGTATGATGGTCCAAACAGTTGCTACCATGAGCTGGATGAGCATTTGATCGTCACCTATTCGCTAAAAAGGGCCAAAAAGGATGAAAAAGATAGAAACCGACAACTGGAAAAAGCGCAGAAGTTGCTTGAGAGTACCGCTAAGATCAATGCTTCCAACCGACGGGGGCCCAAGAAGTATCTCAAGGAAACCAGACCTGATAAGAGTGTCTGGACACTGGATGAGAGGCGAATCGAAGAAGAAGCTGCTTTCGATGGTCTTTATGGCATTCAGACCAGCGAAAAGCATTTATCCCCTATGCAGATCATTGAGATGAAAAACACGCTTTGGAAGATTGAGGAGTCATTTCGTATTCTGAAGTCAACGCTTGAAACCAGACCGGTGTTTCATTGGACGCCTAATCGTATCCGGGGACATTTTGTTTTGTGTTTTCTCGCTTTTCTGTTAGAGCGTTCACTTGAGATTAAGGCGAAGGAAAATGGAATTTCTGCCTCTCCACAGATGCTGAAGGATTCTCTGAATGCCTTGCAGGTGGTCGGGTTTTCGGTTCACGATAAAGCTTATTTTTTAAAGACAAAGGGGGATTCGCTTGGTAATAAGCTGGTAAGGCTTTTTAGAATTAAGCCTCCTAATAACATTACTGAACAGTCTAAATTGTTCCTGTGAGTTCAATTATTTTTACCTCACCACTAACGTGGTGGCAATTTGGCATTTTTTGTTTTTAACTTTTACGCTATTGCTTCCTTTCAGTTATACCCCGTGATAAACTCAGGAAAAAACGGGGGTAAAATCCCCCGTTTTTTTTATTTAAAAAAAACTCTTATTGGTCCTGAATTAGTTTTAGTACTTCTTCGTTCTCAGGATCTAATTCAAGAATTTTGTCTGAAAACTCTTGATTGGTCTGGGTTTCTCCTGATATTTTGTTTATTCTTATCAGATACATATAGGCAATCACTCTGTCTCTGGAGTCAGCTTCTGTATTTTCTGCGATTTCCAATAATTTTGGATAAGCCTGTAATAACTGACCCAATACTTGATCGCCATAATAAGCCATAAATCCTTCATCTTGAGCTACAATTAACGCTTCAGAAATGAATGTGTCAAAAAATCTCATCGCCATTCTAGTATCTTGAGGATTTAGTGAATAATATCTGCTTAATGCAGCAAATCCTTTCTCTGTGTCTTTGGACATAGTTTTCAGATTATCAAGTCTCATTTTTTCTAAGGTGCTTAAATCTTCCTCAGAAGCAATTGATTCAACTTGAGCAGCTATCTGAATGATGCTTTCTATTGCCACTTCAAAAAATGCCATATCGTTTACGGACTCCGGTTTAAATTCCAGCAAATAATGAATCATATTCGAAAAATCCTGCGACTGGATCGATTGCGTATACTCTTTTCCAAATTCTTCTATGGATTCAAAATAATCAAAGAACTTAAACGTAATGTTGTTATCGTTTTTAAAAGAATTCATCCAATTAAATAATAGTTCTTGCTGTACTTGTTCTTTGAATTGTGTGTATTCCTCTTCCATTTTACTGAAGCTATCCAATGTTCTAACTTCTGTTTTTTCAATAGGAAAAATGATGTGATAACCAAACTGAGACTTTACAGGCGGAGTTAGTTTATTCAATTCGCCAGAAAAAGCTGCCGCTTCAAACTCCGGAACGGTGTATCCTCTTTTCACCCAACCGAGCATTCCACCGTTTTCAGCTGTTCCACTATCTTTTGAGTACTGTTTAGCAGCCTCTTCAAATGTAATTTTTCCGGATTCAATATCTTCTTTTATCGACAAAGCTTCTTCTCTAGTCTCAACTAAAATATGACCGGCTTTTACTTGTTCATAGTCGGCAATAATATCAGCCATATTTTCAGAAAAGGCCTCTTCTATCTTTTTTTGGGTTAATGGTGCAACTGTTTCAATAACTTTGGTTCGAAGCATCTCATCTTTTTTAACCATTTTAACAAATTCATAGAAGTTTTCAACTGATCCGTAATTTGCAATGACCTCTTCTTTATATTCTTCAGTTGCTATTACTTCTGAAACGATGCTGTTTGTTTCTTCTTCTAACTGCAAAGCATCCACAGATACATTGTTTTTAATGGCATATATTTCCAACAATTCTCCTTCTGCTTTAATTGTTGCCAAATCAAACTTCACAAAAATTCCATCAAATACCGGATTAAAATTCTGCTGAGACGCATAATATTCTTGATAATTCAAATAGTCAGATTCCACATCACGCATTTGAACGCCATAACCAGTGTCTTGCCCGTTTTCTAAAATCTGAACGGCCATTTCAACATCTTGAGTTAAAACCGGTATCAAACTTTCGTTTTGATTCACAATTTCTTCATCTGATAAAGTTCCTAACTCCATATTTGGTAATTCAACTTGCGTTGATGTATCCCCCTCATCACCAAAAATAACCAAAGTAACAACTGTTAGTACGATTAATAATGTCAAAAACTTTTTCAAAACAATTCCCTCCCAATAATAATGAAATTAAAATCCAATCGCTTTCAATTTTTTTAATAATATATCTGATGCAAGATCTAAAAGATAATCATATAAAAAAATGGCCAATTGTATGACGAAAAAAAGAAAAAGATTCTGCCAAAAATGGCCACTGATAATCTTTTGAAAAATATTGTCAAATAGGATATCCGCAAATATAAAGAGTAACCACAAAGCTGTATTCGCATAAATAGCCATGATTGTTTTCTTAATCAAATAGTTTTTAATCATAATCATATTCCTGATGATTGAATAGCCGCCATAAATAAGGATATAAAGGATAGCAATACTTTTATAAGGTAATAAGAAAAAGGCCATGATCGTAGTTGGCAAAAACACGAAAAAAGCTTTTTTAATATAATGTCGCTTGATAAATACTTCCAATATCAAAGCGCTTGCCCCTGCAATAAACATTTTATTCACCGGCGAAATAGCAGCGAGAAATAGAATAAACAAACTTAATCCGGTAAAGATTCCAGATTCTGCTATAATGCGTGTATTCATAATAATAAACAAGCATCCCCAAATGAATAGAATCGATAATCATTGTCGATTGCTGTTTGATAAGCAGACATTATGGTTTTTCTCCCTGAAAAAGCTGATATTAGCAATAGCAATGTGCTTTTTGGTAAGTGGAAGTTTGTAATCATTGCATCAACCATCACAAATTGATATGGCGGATATATATAGATGTTCGTATGGCCGGAAAAACCGTCCATATACTTTTCAAAATCCCTTGCAATCGTTTCTAAAACTCGTACACTCGTTGTGCCCACCGCAATGATTCGATTACCTTTTTCTTTGGCTTCGATTAATGCATGAATTGAATCTGAAGTAACATGAAATTCTTCGCTGTGCATGATGTGATTTTCAATATCTTTTTCAGAAATTGGCCTGAAAGTACCTAATCCGACATGCAAAGTAACTTTAATGATTTTTACACCATTGCTGATGAGTTTTTCGTATAATGATTTGGTAAAATGCAAACCTGCGGTTGGCGCAGCAACTGCGCCGTTTTTCTCTGCATAAATTGTTTGATATCTTTCGTGTTCTTCGACGTTTTCGTGAATATAGGGGGGTAAAGGTAGAGTACCAATTGAAAATAGGCTTTCATTGATTGTAGAGGATCCATTCGTTTCGAATGCCATCACTCTGTTACCGTTTTCTTTAATCTCAAGACAAGTTCCTGTTATCGTTGTATTTGAATAATTCGGGAAATATAGATTCGTTCCTTTTTTTACCCTTTTTCCTGGTTTACACAAAGTTTCCCATATTCCATTTTCCAATTCTTTGAGAAGAAATGTTTCAACTAAAGCTCCTGTTGATTTTTGACCAAACAATCTGGCTGGTATAACCCTTGTGTCATTTACCACAAGTACGTCACCAGGAACAAAATAATCAACAATATCTGAAAATATCCGGTGTTCAATTGTTTTAAATTTTTTGTTTATTACCATTAGTTTGGAGCTATCTCTCGGTTCACAAGCCTTCTGAGCTATCCGCTCTTGTGGCAACTTATAATCATATACATCAATATTCAAAATATTTCACCATCAATCAATTAATTCCCCATAAATGCATAAACTAGTGCAACTGCTGACAAAGCTGCTCCTGCTACACCAAGTCCAATTGCATACCATAATTGTTTTTCAACAGAAGTTAATTCTTGCTTAAGTCTATCATTCTCAATTTTCAAATAATCATTGTCTTGAGCAACTTGATTGACAGCATTTCCCATCATTTCCAAATTTTCGAGTCTTTCATTGTGATTAACCAACAAATGATTGATCTCTGGAATTTGTTCTGCTTGTTTTAGTATTCCAGATGCTCTCTCCATTTGGCTTCTAAATTGAACAATTTCTTGGCCTAAGAATTCCAGATTATCGATACGTTTACCGAGGCCTTCTATATCTCCCTCGATTTTTTTATCAAAATCATGAAGTTTAGTATCTTCAGTTTCCATTATGGTCATCCATTTGTCTAAATCACCGTAAATTCTCAAGTATTCGATCAATCTCATAACATTTGCTTCATTTGCGGTTAAGCGACTCTCTTGTTCTTCAACTTGTGCATACAGATTCTCCAATTCAATTTCAACAACAGAAAGAAAATCACTGTAACCACTAATAAAGCTGGTTTTATCTTCAAGTGTTTGAAGCTGAATGAGCACTTCATCTTTTAATAGTATCAAACGCTGTTCCATGGCATCGAGTTCTTCTCGGCTTAAAGTAACTTCGAGAATATCGATTCGATTTCTCAACTGTCCGATTGATACTTTGTTGGATGAGATATCTCCTTCCATTTTCACGATTTTTGATGATAACCCACTGATGTCCTTAAAGATCTTACTGCCTAATATACTTTCACGTGTTCTATATAAAGCATCTGCAAGTTCATATCGGTTAACGGTATTTGCACCGTAAAAATAACCTCTGTTGTCAACATCCATGATTCCCAATTCGATAATTGAAAGCACCTCATCATAAATATCCAACTGAGATGAAAGGTCTGGAGGAACTGAATATGAATATGTAGCTAAAAACACAAAAACAATGACTACGATTAGGCCCTTTTTCATTTTGACCTCCTTAAAAAATGAAATTGATGGTTCTCTCAGACTCCCCGGTTAGCGTGATAATTTTTTCCTGTTGTTGGCCTTCTTTGCTCACGCATTTTATGGTATAAGTACCCTGTTTTAAATTCAGGATTAAGGGTGTAATCCCGCTTAATTGACTATCTAAATAGATTTCCATTTGGTTCGGAAGTGAATTGATATTGAGTTTGGTGTATGATGGGATCTCACGATACAGCGTATACGTTTCTCCATCTAAGAAAGTGAAGTCCTCTTCATAATGAGCGCCATCTGTCCATTCCATTTTTAGTTTTCCACTTCCAGGCCTTATTTTTATTCCCCTGATGGGAGTATCACCAATGTAAGAACCAATCCAATAAACAGCTGCTCCCACAGGTTTTGTCACCAAAAACAATTCGGATTCTCCTTCAAGGTTAATGACTTGTTCATAAATCTTACCCGGTAGCAGTTTGAATAATCTCCTTCTTGTTGGATATCCGCCTCTTACAATATCGAAGGTTTGCATCCCATTGGTGGTATTGATCAAAGCAGGTGATTCATACTCAACACCATTGTGAAGGACAAACGATTGACCTGCCGGAATGATATCAAAAAGGATGGTTGTTTCATGATTTAGATTCACATTTGTTTGGCCTTCATGATCAACAGTGATTTTTCTCATCCATTCCTTTTCACCACTACTTAAATAAATCACATGCTCTCCATGGACAATGGCTACTTCGACTGGTGTTAACCCTACTTCTTTCCCATCAAGTGTTAAGACCGCAGCTGGAGTTGATGAAAATGTCCACCGATATTCTTTGAGGGACAATTCTTCAAACAATTGATTTTCTCCAATTTCTACAACGATCTCTTTTTCAAGCGGCTGATAACCTAGAGCACTCATAATTACTTGATATTTACCTGGTGGGATTTCTTTGAGAATTAATGGGTTAAACATATGTTTTTGATCGTTAACGATGATACTGGTATGAGATGGACTTGCGTTTACCGTTAGATTGGAATAAGGATTGAGGATCATAGTAATTTCATTCAAGCCTTCCTTTTTTATATCAATATCGGTCGTTCTTGAATAATACCAATCCTTATGAAAAGAGATGATATGTTTACCTGCATCGATATAAAGTTCTAAAGGCGTTTCACCTATTTTGTTACCGTCGATGCTAACCAAAGCGCCCGAAGGGTCGGAAAAGATTCTCGTCTTGCCCTCCCTTTCCAAAGTCACTTGCAATTCTCTTTTAGAGTACTGTTTGACATCAAGGTAAAACGTACGGGTGATATAATCTTCTCTGGTAACTTCAACATAGTGTTTTCCAACCGGCAATTCCGCCTCAAAATTCCCTATGGATTCCATCTGTTCATCCACTAGAATTCTGCTGTCTTCCGGAAACACACTGACAGACAACACACCAGAAGGTATCATTTCAAGACAAATAGAAGTAGCTTCAGTGATTGTGATGTTTTTTTCCAAGGTGTTATATCCCGGTTTTTCTGCTTTAAAAAGATAATCACCTTCGAGTAAAAAGAGCATCTCGGAAAGAATGCCACTTCGATCTGAAATCCCGAACAGGGTGTTATTGATGTAGATTGACACGGCACCGGGAATAGTTCTGATTTTAACCGGTACCGAAAGAGCTACTGTAAACACTATAAGGATGATGATAGTCTGAATGATTAAATGGCGTTTCAATTCATACGCCTCCCAGTTTATTGATATTCTATGTTTGGAAACTTAATTTCACCAACATCCTTCCAGGTTAAAACGTTGCCAATACGTTCTGTTGGCTCCGGGTCAACTGAAATGATCGTTGCATTTTCGGGGAAAATAAAAATCAATTTTGAGTTTGAGTCTTCTTTTAGTTCTAGTCTGTTATCTCCAAAATCTGTTATCCACCCTTTGTCTGTTTCTTTGACCATTCCAATAATCACGCTTTTCTCTTCAATTCGCAATGAGCCATTTTCCATAAAGGCTACGGCTTTATATTCATCGATTTCAATTGTACTGTCGGTATTCTTTTCCAACTGAGTTAATACTTCTCGGTAATTTTCCTTTTTTTCTTCATCGGGTACTCCATTGAAACTTTCCATGGAATTTTCCAAATCAGAAACTTTCTCCGAACCAAATAAGACTGAATTCTCAATCGTTGTTTTTAAACCCTTCTCAAACGTGTAAGTAGCAGCAAATTCTATCTGCGTGTAATTTTGACGATTGGTAAAAAAAGTGTATATATTAAATCCTGCAAACGCAATGATGACTAATAATAAAATCCACATCAGTTTTTTGTTATTCATCTTTTTCATCACACTCCATATGTTTTGTTGTTATTTTTTCCATTTGGGTAATCTTTCTTTAAACTCTTTGAAGACCAAAGATGCTGACCTTTTTAGATTGTAATTGGATAGTTCCTTTATTAATGGGAAAAATATCAAAAAATAAATTAAAATAACTGCGAGTAAAATGCTCATCAACAAACCAAATGCAATCTTTTGTCCGAGTATAATGGCGCTTTCCAAAGATCGATCGTTTTTTGATAGACTTTCAACCAGAGCAGGTCTGATTTGTGTGTACGAGTGAATGATATCTTCTTTTTGATTAAAAGCAAAATCATAAAATTGCATAATTGTTTTTTTTAAGTACTGTGTTGATTCTTCCACATTCTTTTCTGGATCAATTAAGAACCAGGTTGTAATCGCATTCTGCTCTAAAAAGTCTTCCAACGTTTTTCTAAATGCATTAATCGTCCATAAATCAAATTCTAAACCCTTCTCGGTGTTCAGCATTGAAATGTGAATATCTGAGTTCAGTTTATTCAAAGACATAGAATGCTGCTGCAAAGTGTTGGTATCAATCATCAGTGTTCCTGCGAAAAAGATGAGGACACCTACCAGTACGATCATTATTAATGACATGATTAAAATATAATTTGATAATTTCAATGCCAAAATCTCCCTAATGGTTGAACGTTATTCATCAAGTTTATCTAAGATATAATTTTCTATCCAACTACTCTCAACACTTGTTTGATTTCCGGTTTCCATGTCCTTGACGATATATATTCCATTGTTGATTTCTTCTTCACCAAGAATAATTGTGAATCTGGTTCCGATTTTTGAAGCATATTTCATTTGGCTCTTTAGACCTCTTCCCATTAAATCGTGTTCGATACTGATTCCTTTTCTTCTTAAGAATCGAACAATTTTCATAACATAAGGTTCTGCTTCCTCACACATACCCAGTATATAAACTTCCGAAATTGGTTTAATCTTTATTTCAACTTCTTCTTCTTTCATGATGGATAAAATTCTTTCTATTCCGCAAGCATAACCAACTGCCGGTATATCCTTTCCACCAAGTTCAACGATGACGTGATCATATCTTCCGCCACCAAGGATATCAAGTATTGTATCGGCGTATGGGTATTTCACTTCAAATACCATGCCGGTGTAATAATCCAGTCCTCTCACAAGAAAAGGATTCTCAACAAATTCAATGGACAGTTGTTCCAACTGCTTCTTGATGTCTGAATAATCTTTGGAACAGGTGTCACACAAATATTCCGTGATCTTTGGAGCATCTGCTTTTAGTGCTTCGTCATTGGGGTTTTTGCAATCTAAAAGCCTCAAGATGTTATGTTCAAATCTGGATTTACAATCATCACACAATGAATCATAATGATCTTGATAGTATTTTTTTAAAGCTTCTTTATATTTTATGCGATCCGTAGAACAGCCTAAATGGTTGATATGGAATTTGTAATTATGCAAATGTAAACTTTCAACTAAGTATTGGGCTTGCCAGATAATTTCAACATCCGCTTTTGAGAAGCCTGATCCAATAATTTCGGCTCCAAATTGGTGAAACTGCCTATATCGACCCGTTTGTGGTTTTTCATAACGAAACATGGGTCCCATATAAAAAAACTTTTGAGGTAATCCTGAGCTCATCATGTTGTTTTCCAGAAAAGCCCTGATGACAGAAGCTGTTCCCTCAGGTCTCATGGTCATGCTTCTGTTGCCTTTATCATCAAAAGTGTACATCTCTTTTTGAACGATATCCGTCTCATCACCAACACTTCTTTTAAATAGCTCTGTTCTTTCGAGAACAGGTGTACGAATTTCCTGAAAACCGAATACCCGAGCCGATTCTTTTGCTTTGTTTTCAAAATGATGCCAAAAGGGGACATCCTCACCAAAAATATCGTAAGTGCCCTTAGGTCTTTTAATCAAAGGTTTTCCCTCCTTGATAATAGATCTTCATGATGTTCTTAGAATCCTGCAAATCAAAACAAACACCGCAATTGGTACATTCATGATGTTTGCAATCTTTTGTTTGAAACCCGATAAAACTATTTTGGTATTCTTTGATCAAAAAATCTTTTTTAATACCAGAATCTATATGATCCCATGGCAATATTTCCTTAAAACCCCTAGCTCTTATATACTTCTCAGGTGTTATGTCAAATTCCTTAAAAGCACTTATCCATCTTTCGTAAGAAAATTGATCTTTCCAAGCTTCCAGATATCCACCTTTTTCAACTACTTTTAATAAGACTTTGGAAAGACTTCTATCGCCACGTGATAATACCCCTTCTATAAAGCTGATTTCAGGTCTGTGAAATTCAAAATTTGAAAGATTCTTTAAAATAGATAGTTTTCTGATTTTAGCATGCAACTCGTGAACTGAATTCTGGGCAGTAAATTGAAAAGGAGTGTGAGGTTTAGGAATAAAACCAGAAACACTAACCGAGATATTTTTCATACCCAAAATCCTACACATTTTTACCGTTTCAACAATTCCGTTAAGATCATCATCAGTTTCAAATGGTAACCCTGCCATAAAATAAAGTTTGACTCTTTTCCAACCTTTAGAAAGTGCAACTTTTATCATCTCAGAAATTTGATTCTCATAAATATTTTTGTTGATTCTATCTCTCATCTTCTGTGTGCCGGCCTCCGGAGCAACTGTGAGTCCGGTTTTTCTTACATGGGACACTTTTTCTGCAATGGCAACTCCAAATTGATCTATACGACTTGAAGGAATAGAAAGGGATATCATTTTATCATTCAGCTGATCAACTAAAACATCTGCAATTTCAGATATCTGAGAATGGTCTAAAGTGCTTAAAGAAAGAAGTGAAATTTCATCAAATCCCGTATTTTTAAGAATTTCATTACATGCTTCGATAATTTCGTTTTTTGGCCTCTCTCTCGAAGGTCTGTAAACCATTCCGGCATGACAAAATCGACATCCTCTGGTGCATCCTCTCATCACCTCAACAACACCTCTGTCGTGAACAGTCTGTGTATAAGGTACCAATTGATGTAAAGGAATATTCTCGGAGGTTAAAGGAGAAATTCTCTTTTGGATGCTTTCAGGTACTCTGTTTTTAAAATTCGATTTTGGCTGAACATAGCCGTTGGTTTGCTCATAGAATATCGGAACATATATCCCTTTAACATCATTCACTAAACAGTGCAATCGCTCATGTTTTGGTAAATGCCTTGACTTGAGTAAAGACTCACCGATTTCAATAACTGCCTCCTCACCATCTCCTATTAAAAAGGCGTCGACAAACTCAGCAATGGGTTCAGGATTATAAACACATGGTCCACCGGCAATAATCAGAGGATCTTGTTCCGTTCTATCATCAGAATAAGGATTAATATGAGCCAGCTGAAGATATTTCAACATTCCAGGATAGGAAAGCTCATATTGAAGGGTAAAGCCTATGATATCGAATTCGTTCGGTGATCGGTAACTTTCAAGACTGAAAGGATCTAATTCCTCACTTTCCATAATTTCTAATAAATCTTTCCAAGGGAGGAAAGAACGCTCAGCTAGAAAAGCATTATTCTTATTAATTAATTCATACAACACTTTTAATCCTAAATGACTCATACCAATATCATATATATCAGGAAAGACAAGAAGAAATTTTAGTAGATTTGCGTTCCATTTTTTCTTGATACTGTTATATTCGTTCCCGACATATCTTGAAGGTTTTTCAACGGTATATAGCAATCCTTTTTCATGAAGGAACCGGTTCATAGATTTTCTGTTTAATTGAGTTCTTCGCTGATTTATAGTGTTCATTTTTTCCAATCTACCGGTCTTCGCCTGACAGGCATGGTCATGCAACGGCAGCCACCGCCACCTCTGGAAAGTTCTGAACCTTCGATGGTAATCACACACCGTTTGTAATCGTTGATTCTCTTTTTTCCGCTGATAATTTCTTCCGCTTCAATCACCTCAAAACCTGATTTATTGAGCGCGTTAATCGTACTAACATTTCTTTTATAGCCTATGATCTTCCCTGGCGCTAAAGTGAAGAAATTCGCACCACTGTGCCATTGTTCTCTTTCCTGAACCCATTCGTCTTTGTTATCTCCGCAAAAAACGGGTTCAATAGGCATCCCAAGTCTTCTCAGAGAATCGATGATATTATCTTCTTCCCATATGTCAACTTTTCCATTGACAATATTAATATGTAGTGTTTTTAGATTATTTCTTTTTAAAATAACCGGTTCATATGCCATACATTTATCGATATCCAAGAGGGTAAATACCATATCCAAATGAATAAATGATTCTGGGAATTTAGGTAACTCTTGAACAATGATGTGTTTTGATTCTCCTCGGTGTTTGATATGATCGATCACGAAGTCTATTCCCTGAGAAGATGTTCTAGCTCCCATACCAAACAGTAAAATTTCTTCGCTGGCAATCAATATATCGCCACCTTCACTGTATAACGAATCTGTTAAATAGCGCCTTCTAGTGGGATTGATGGTATCAGCTGTGACCATGGAACTGTGGTTAAAAATGGTTTCCATTATAAGTGATTCACGAGCTCTGACAGGTGTTGCCATCTTGTTGATTAAAACGTGGTTTGATATACTAACTGAGGCATCTCTTGTAAAGAAAAAGTTGTGCAAAGGTCTTAAAGCATATCTTTCTTGGCTTAAATAGTCAGATAAAGAGCGTTTTTCAAGTGGTACCCCCTCTATTAATTGGGAAGCAAGTTCATATTCAGAAAGGGAGAGTAAATATCTTTTATAGTCTTGAATGTGTTCATTTTCACAAATTTCATCGATTAGTTCTCTTTTTACGCCTTCGTCACGAAGAGCATCTTGTAGAAGCTCTTTAACCTGAAAGATCTTTGTAGTTTTTTCTAGAACCCCTACCAGCTCTGAATATTCTTCTTTAGCTACAGCTAAATTTAATATGTCACTATAAAGAGCTCTCTGAGCATTTTCAGGTGTCATATTTTCAACTTCCGGGCCTGGGGTATGAATGATGACACCTTCTAACACTCCAATTTCAGAATTCACTTCTACCTGCATCTTGTTTTTTCTATACGGATCATTCTTCACCCTTTTTCCTCCATATCTTTTTTATTTTTCTAATTCTATCATATGTTTTCATTATTCAGGAGTAGATTCTTGAGTTGTTTCTTTCGATAGGTTGACTTCTTCTTCTTCTTCTTCTTCTTCTTCAGTTTCTTTCACTAAATCTTTAGTTTCTTCTGAAGATTCTTCATTAAGAGAATCGCTAGGTTCCTCAGGTAATGCTTCGCCAAGTTCTTCGTATAATTCCAAATCAGACATCTTAAATATCTCGTAGAAATTGTCAGTAACAGAATATGCATAAGGCCTGCCCGGTGCTTTTACCCTTTTTCTTTTTATTAACCCCGCTAATAATAATTCTAAAAGCTGATTTGAACAATCTTTTCCACGTACTATTTCCACCTGGCTTTTCGTACAGTTGCCATTTTTTGCTACGATTGCCAGCACTTCCAACTGAGAGGGTGTTAATTTATCAACCGGTCTTCTGACAAGTCTTTCAACAAATTCAGAATACTCTTCTTTTGTGAAAAACCCGTATTTTTTCCCAACACGCTTCAGACGAATCCCATGATCATCATTTTCATAACGATCATGAATTTCTTGGAGAATGCTTTCAACTTCCATCTTAGGGATTTCTGAAAACTTTGTAAGCTGTAGGATATCCAATCCTTTGTTGGTTGAAAAAATCAAAGCCTCAATCACAGAAGTTTTATTCATGTACTCCTCCAGTTAACAAATTGTCTGCGCATGTTTATTATAACATTTAAGGAAAGATATTGTAAAAACGTGCTATAATGCTGACAAAACATAAGGGGGTAAAGAAATGAAAATATTTTGCTCAATAGATATGGAAGGAATAGCAGGAACATTTAATTGGTCTCAGGAAGATCAATTTGGAACACGACAACTGGTAAAAAAATGCATAAAAAATCAAGTGGAATGGGTTATCAAAGGGATTCACGAAAGTGAACATAATCATCTGATTGATGAAATAGTCATCGCAGATTCACACAATAACGGAGATAGTCTGGAATATGATATCACCGAGATGGATGATAGACTCTATTTGATAAACGGTTCCCCAAGACCTGAATATATGATGCCGATGTTTGATAAGCGTTATGATGTTGCTTTTTTTCTTGGATACCATGCAGGTGTTGGAAGGCAACAATCCACAATGGATCATACTTTTTCCAACAGCGCTTTTCATAATGTTTGGATCAACGAAAAGAATGTCAATGAAACTCTGTTGAATGCGGCTTATGCAGGATATCACGGAGTTCCTGTCGGGCTAATTACCGGAGATATGGGTTTAAAGAAACAATTGGAAGAAAGCAACGATTTGCATTGGATTGAATATGTCGTGACAAAAGAAGCCATCACCCGTTTTGCCGCCAAACACTATCCTATGAATATTGTTAAAAATAATACAATTGAAGCAGTAAAAAAGATTTTGAGTTCGAATTTGAATGAATTGCCAGTATATAAATTCGAGTCAGATTATGAACACCCGATTATTCTGACTATTGAATTCAACAAAACAGAAATGGCTGATTTGGCACAATATGTGCCGCAAACGACAAGAATTGATGCTAGAACCATTCAATATAAAAATCATAGTTATAAAGATATTTTTAATACCATCGCTATTTTTTCAAGAATCACAAGAGTGAACTAATAAACCGAAGATTGTCAGTATTATGTTTGCCAAATGATCTGAATTCATTTAAACATGCTATTTTTAAAAGTCAGGAGAGATCATGTTTGTTGGATTTCTATTGATTAGTATTTCAGCAATTTCGTTATTTACCTTTTCGATTATTACAGCATTTTCAAATAGGCATTTTTTAACCACATCATTGATTGTTTTTATCAATGTCCTTTTATTCGTCGATATCATTGTTCAGGTAAAAAAAGAGAATTTTCATTTCTTAAAATTGCATCAGAAAGATTTCTTAATTGTCACCTTCTGCGTTATTGGTGCAATAACCGCCTATGTGTTGAATGTATATGTGAGTTTAGGCGCAATAGTTGCCTCTGCCCTGATCGGTTTATTGGGAGCTATATTAGTTCCTAAATATGCAGTATCAATTTATTGTGGTTCCTTTGTGGGCATGGTTTCTCCGATGGTTTTACACGACTTTTACCATGTGCTTTTAGCAGCATTAATGGCAGGTATTATCTTTATGCTATCTGAAGGAATTTATAATGGTTATGGCGGAAAACTTGGGGCAACTGCTTTTATACCGTGGGTTATTCTCACGCTTTCCAATCATGTACAACTCACAACACCTCAATCGCTATCCATAACCATCATGTTCGAAATACTTGTATTTAGTACGATAGCATGCTTTGCTACTTATATCATTACCCACCGATTTAAACACGACCCGGTTACTTCATCCAGTTTAGTTAGCTTAATAGCTGGCTTGATTTTGCCTGCCTTGTTTCTTGAAAATGGAACATCTTTTGCGGCAGTTGCCATGAGTGCGACTTTTGCAGGCATGTCATCCAAAACAATTATTAAAAATGAATTTCATATGTTTGGAGTATCACTGCTTTTAGGAATAATGTTTGTTTATACCTATAGTCATTTTGGAGGTGCAGGGGGAAAACTGGGAACTCTCGCATTTGCAAGTGTGATTACATACAAAGGTTTTGAAGTTTTTAATATCTATCTATATCAGAAAATAACGCAAAAAAAGTAATGAAATCATTTTAGAGAAAAAAAAAGTGCTATAATTATCAAGTGGGGTCGTAAAACCAAATAATCATTTATTTTTTAGGGAGGTCATATGAAAAAACTATTTATTATTGGTGTATTCTTGTGTCTCATAACAATTGGACTATCACAAAACTATGTTGCTAGTATCATCAGCGACGAAAATTTAGAAATTCAAGTGGAAACTTCTTCACCTATTCGGACTCAAGAATATCTATTTAGGATCAAAAACATCAGCTACTCAACAATTTCACTTTTATGGGATGAAAGTTCTATAACAGGATTCAACAATGCCCCGTCAAAAATGATTCTGAAAGAAAATGTAAACTTTCTTGAATACCCGCAAGTTGAGACTATCATCGAACCGGGACAGGAAATAGTCACAACAGTTATTCCTCTTAATACAATAACAGATAAAGGAATTGAGGTTTTAGAATTATCGGAAAGAACTGTATCTCTGTTTTTTCAATATCTTAAATATGACCAGAAAGAAAGTATGGCAGCACGAATCAAATTTCCTGTCATTAAAGAACAAAGCACATTTGACAAAGTTTTTCCGTGGGTCATGGCAGGAGCAGGAGCTGCGTTGGTACTGGGTATCATATTCTGGCCAAGAAATTAATCAATTGTTTTACTAATTTGCCTTTTTAAAAATGAACCGGTGTTTTCACCGGTTCATTTTTTATTTTCTCAAGCCATTTCTTGGGCATAAGAAGAATCCATATTTATTATCCCTGTCTTTATTCGAGTGAAGAAATACCAATAAGTATATACTACTATTATATTTTCTCTAATATATAGTATTATATATATTCTACTTATTATAATATATAATAGTATAATATTTATATCTATTACTTTTTATAATATATATTTT
>CAYYNI010000028.1:0-16272 GCA_964472765.1 uncultured Thermotogaceae bacterium
AATACGACGGTTACTGGCGTGATGTGGGAACAATTTACTCCTATTGGGAATCCAACCTGGAATTGATTCAATCCATTCCCCAATTAAATCTCTACAATAATTCTTGGAGATTCTACACCCGAACAGAAGAAATGCCGCCTGCATATTTCGGCAAAGAGTCTGTCTGTACGAACAGCCTGGTAAGTGAAGGCTGTGAAATCCATGGTGTTCTCAACAAATCCATTCTTTTCCAAGGCGTTCAGGTGGGGAAGGGAACCCTCATACAAGATTCCATCATACTAACTGGCGCTACAATTGGTGAGGGAGTTGAAATTTCCAACGCCATTATTGCTGAAAATGCCCGTATCGGTTCCGGAACCAAAATCGGGGCAGGAGATTATGCTGAAAATGATGAAAATCCGGGGGTCTATAATTCACATATCAGTGTCATCGGGTATAATGCAATCATACCTGAAAATGCTATAATTGGTAAGAACTGTGTCGTCCATAACGGCGTGAAAGAGGATGCGACTGATAATTGGCAGGTTCCAAGCGGAAAATGTATCCGATAGTAAAAATATCATGATCATAAAGGGGTATTGAATGTTTTTCGATTTTTTCTCACTAAAAATTAAAGCGGAAAGCAAAGCGACGGATGAAGCCTTTTTGGGTTATTTCTTTGGAAAAACCAACGAAACCATTGAATACCGATTTATTTGCTTTCCACGTCGTTTTTCCAATCAAATCGTTATTGATCTCAATTTACCCCTTGCCAATTTTAGGGAAAGCTTGAATAATTTTTATTTAGACATTGCCAATCATTCGGTGGAAGTTAGTGAAATGACCGGTGAATTCATGCGTTATCTTCACAATCAAATCGACAAGTTGGGCGGACGTGAAGGCATCGCCATCCGTCTATCAAAAATCATACAGAACAACGAAGTGGACATCATTAGATTTGAAGTAAACGAAATCTTTAAAAATTGGACCAGTTCATTAGATCTTGAGCTGGTGGTTGAGACATCCACTTACGAGGAATTAACCAATTCGTTCTTGGGTGATGTGGATAACGGGCTGTTCTTAGATTCATTGAGAACAAGAGACGACATCATGAGCCTTCCTGAAATTTATCCTATCGTAGATCCCCTGGAAGGGGTTTCTATAGACCAATTTGATATTGGGGATATGATCTATTGTACGATTTTGGGATTTACGGACGAAGATTCTCAACGTAAACTCCTGGACGAATATCCCGGGCATTTTGACGCTGAGAATAAAAACATTATCCCCCTAGAGGCCATCATTGTTTCAAAGGAAATCATGCCATCGGTATCCAAGAATTTTGTATTGATTAAAGTGCAAATAGGATCCTTTTTTGTTGCAAAATCCATTGTTCTAAGGAGCATACGTCTCATGTATGATCCGGAGAAGATGAAAAAACGCTTAAATACCTTAAAATCTGAAGCGGCCAGTGATTCTTTGTCATTAGCTGAAGTCATGAGCAAAAACAGACGTATTCAAGCAGGAATGAACAAGACCATCACTGAAAAAAAGAGCAGTGGTTTCGGTGATTTTTTTCTGACTACCTTGCTGCTGTTAATGGTAACGGGGTTAATTGTCATTCTGGTTTATTTCTTCCTGTTGACCTAAAATATAGGAACAACAAAAAAAAGGGGATTCAAATGACTATCGAATCCCCTTTTTTTGTTTTATAGCTTCTCTATGGTTGGTTGAATCAACATCTTCACCTTTTTTTCTATCAGTGATAGTTCTTGATTCCATATCTCTCTCTTTTTCAGTTCATGAAGAATTGACAGGGCTTGTTGTTTTTCGCCTTTGTTCATGTAAGCATATGCCTGGCCGATCAAGGCCTCTTTAAAATAAGGTTCTTGCGAATTCACTTGTTGGAAACATGCCAATGCTTGGTCGTTTTCATCAAAATGAAGCGCACAGATCCCCAAGCCAATTTGTATTCGACTGTCCTGTAAACCCAGTCTTAAACAATGGGAAAATACCTGCCTGGCTAAATCGTAATCTTCCCTTTCTACAAACGCAACACCCATATTGTAGTAAACTAAAGGATTATTTGGCTCCTCTTCGATAATGTCAGCATACATGCTCAGAGCATCTTTTATCTTGCCCTTTTTGAGGACTTCATTTGCCTTTCTTAAACGTTGAGAAGAAACCACCTGTTCCCTATAATCCATGTTTTCAATCAGTCCTTTGAGTAAAATAAGGAATCATATAAATGGCATAATAAATGGAATCTGAATAATCGAGCCCGGCTATTCTCAGTGAAATGCTCACGGTTTTGATCCCTTCAAAAGGCAATGACAGGCTGTAGTTGATCTTTTGGGTCAAGACGGTTTTTACCTGGGAGAAATACTCCTTCAAAAATGTTTCCATATCAGAATTAACAACCATCCCACCGGTTAGCCTTGCCAGCATCTTTACCTTATCAGGAACGGATACATTGCTTAAAACAAACACACTCACGTTCTTTGAAAACAAGGCTGGAGCGATGTTTTCAAAGTTGAAATCATACCCATCATATTTCCATAAGACGACGTTGAACTCGGTTTTTTTAAGTTTTTTAAACCCTTCGGAAAAAAAGATTTGACCGTCTGTAATCTCAAGAAAATTAACAGTGGAAGGAACGGTTTCCAACTGATACGGAACAAATCCACCACTATCAATGACACTTAAAAAAGGTGTGATAAACTGGAACGCTTTTCCAACGTTATCCAGAGCTCGAAATTGAATGTCCAGCTCGCTTAAACTGGCTTCTACCGCATCAATATTCACAAAAGCCATGGGCTTTTCCTGAACCACGTTATACAGTCTTACCCGATTCATGTTAAAATCCGTCACAGTTAATACCGGTGAATGGTAGTCAATATCACTAACACCGGTTAATTCGATGTTGGTGGTATCAATGATCTGATACTCAGCACCGTCCACAACTGAATGTGCGGTTAACACCCCATCGTCCCAAACCGTCAAAAGCATCCCATCCGGACCCACGGTGCTGCAAACTGCTAAAGCATCTTCTCTGAAAGGAATGGCAAATTCTTCTTCAAATGAGTCGGTACGAATGATCCTAAATTCTCTGGATGATAAATGCTGCAAAATGATTTGGTCGAAAGAAACATCCACGTCGTTGATGATGTTCACAGTGTACCCATTTGAAAGGTATAAATATCGAATTACTTTTCCCGTACTGCTGAGAATAGCTACTCGATTATTAGGCGGATCCAAGACGTAGATATTACCCATCCGGTCAACGGTCTGAACAAACGGCTTTCTAAATCCTTCGAACTCGTTTACGATTTCGTTGTTTGATAAGTCATAAACGTACACCTTTCCCGAATCCAAGTCTGAACAATACAACATTCCGGTAATCTTATCGATGACAATGGATGAAGGGGCTTTCATATCCAGTTCAATGGCGCTGTTCTGACCGTATTTTGAAATAAAAATAAACTGATTGGCACGATCCAATATGAAAATGGCTTCGTTATACACATCCGAGGCCACCGGGTTATAAAAATATTCATAGGTTTCGTAAAAGCCCCTGATCTCGTTCATATATTCCAAACCAAGAATGGGATTCTCCTCGGTTGCTTCCTTACCCAGCATTTCCAATACTTTCAGAAGAATAATGATTTCCGTCCGATCCGGTTCAATTAACAGAACATTATTCAGGCTTTCAACTGCTTCGTTGGTATTGCCTGTTTCGATATTTAACTTCGCCAAAAAATACCAGAATTTTGGTATATCCCGGGGATAAACAGGCTTTTCGAATGCTTTTTCGATCATTTCTTGAGCTCTTAAATAATCCGCTTCACCCCAACTTTGAATTGCTTGGGAAAAATAAAACCTTGACCATTCCTCCTCGGGCATATTTTCCATGTACTGATCGATAGCTACCTGTTCATCGTTTTTTTCTTGAGAAAAAACCACGGAAGGCGATAGAATGATGACAGCTAAAACAATCAGAAAGAAAAGCTCGCATCTATTCCTTCGTTTCACCAGCATCACCTTTCTTAAACAACATAGACCCTGTCAGTGCTGTCATGGAAAAAACAACCAGAAAATAGGCAACGCCTGCCAACTGAAAAATACGGTTATCCGCAATGGATTGTCCGTGAAAAAACTCATAGCCCATCCATTTGAATCCGTGATTGAGTAAACAATAACCATTCAGGACCAGTAGTATCGCAGACCCGACAAAAGACAGCCATAAAGTGGGTTTCAGGTTTTTTGAACCTAGGCCTAAAACCGCTGACCAATGGATAAAGACAGCGGTTAATCCCAACAATGCAAACTGAATAAAAAAGATTCGAGATGAAAACAAATTGACTCCTGAAAACAGTTCTTTGATAAAATCAGAGGCAAAATCCAACGAGAAAAAAGCTGTCAGACCGGTCAGACTCATAAAGATCAACAGGATTGAAAAAAAGGCTATTAGAAGGTATTTTAACACCTCTATTTTAAGCATCTTCCTGATTTGATTCCTTTTTATTCTTTAATTGATTGATAACATAGCCAGCCATTTCTTTAAAGACAGCTTCCATTTCTGTTCCTCGCATATAAAGAGCAGCTGGTTTGCCATCCTCCGAAAGCCTCATTAATTCAGGATTTTGCGGAATACGTGTAATCAACTGAGTTCCAAGTTCTTTGGCAAGGGCTTCTCCGCCGCCTTCGCCAAATAAATAGATTCGCTGACCGCAATTTGGACATACAAAATAACTCATGTTCTCCACAATCCCCAAAACCTTTGAATTTAGCTTTTGGATAAACACCGCCGATCGCATGGCATCCATGGTGGACACACCTTGGGGTGTCGTAACGATGATGGCGCCATCCATATCTCCAATGACCTGAAGGGCGCTTAAGGGTTCGTCACCTGTTCCCGGAGGAGAATCGACGAGCAGGTAATCCAGTTCTCCCCATTCCACATCATTAACGAATTGTTCAATCATCTTTTGTTTGAGTGGCCCACGCCAAATAACCGGCTGAGAACGTTCAACCAAATTGGCTATGGAAACTGCACTTAAATTCGGATATACTTTGATGGGTAGAATAGTTTGCTTGGGAGTGGCCTCTAGTTTCTTATCTCCGATACCCAGCATATTGGCAACATTCGGACCGTGAATATCGATGTCAATTAATCCCACCTTAAAACCCTCTTCAGCTAACGCTGTGGCGAGATTCACTGAAACCGTGCTTTTTCCAACCCCGCCTTTTCCACTTAAAACCATAATTTTGTGTTTAATTTGATTATTCATACTTCCTCCTCTTTATGATTTAAACAATGAATCAACACACCGGATACCTGGCAATCAATTTTGCCTCCTCAATCACTTTTGAAGGTAATCCCAGCGCCTTCGAGATTTCAATGGCCGCCTGAGGAACAAGATCACTCTCGATTGGCTCCAGTCTGTGATCGATATAGCGATAAATATTCTGTGAATTTAAAATATCAGGATCATGTTTTCTTAAAAAACCCGTTTGATACCTTTGTTCACAATACAACAATGGCCCTGAAAAATGGGTCACGAACACCGTGATTGAATCTTTTGATGTCAAATGCTTGACAACAGCCGAAGCCAAGGCATCGCCTTCCTTTGGATTAGTGGCCGAACCAAATTCATCGATCAGATTCAAATGGCCTCCCGGTTCAAATACCGGTTTGATTCGCTTAACCTCCATGGCAAAACCGCTTAATCCTTCTTCCTCATGGGTTCTAAAAACACAGTTGAGCGATTGAAATAGAGGAGAGGAAAACGCTTTAGCCGTTATGGGTAATCCCATGGCAAATGCCCCATAAAGCTGCCCAATGGTTTTTAACGCAGTTGTTTTACCGCCCATGTTGGCTCCTACAATGATCGTTACCCCTTTATTCAACTCGATGCTGACCGGATCGTAATGATACCCATTTCTTTCGCAAAAATCCTTTACATCCTGAAAAACCCCTTCTTGAATTTGAACATGGTCCTGTCGGTTGATATCAGGCCAGCAGGCGTTGTATTGGGCTTTATATTCAGTAAAGGCAATGTCCCGGTCAAACTCCCCAACGGCTTTCATTTGGAATCTTAAATAATCGGTATATGATGATAGCCTTTCCATCAATTCCATCCTGTATCGTTTCTCCTCAGATTCCATTTCACCGGTCAGGTGATCGATTTGCTCGGAATAGTCAGCGTCTTCATGAGATTTGATCACTTTGTAATGGACCGAAAAAGCGGTTTCAGAAAGAATGGTGAAATGGTCCGATTTTCTCAAGGCATGATTGCGAATATCCGATCGATCTAAGAGAAAATCCATTCGGTTTTTCAGCGAGAGATTATACTGTTCTTCCAATTTGTCGCATATTTTTCGTAGTTGCGCTTTTTCAAGGGCTTGGTATTTATCCATCTCTCTTCTCAATTCCACGGCATAATCGGAATCAATTGAGAAAAAAAACTGGTTGGTGTTTCTTGGGTCTAAGGTTGTCCAAACATCGGGTTCTAAAAACAACCCGTACCATTCCTTTATTTCTGAAAAGCCTTCCAAAATCCCCAAAAGACGCTTCAAAAAGAAATAGAATTTTTTGATTTCAAAAAAATCCACAATGGAGGGTAATTGTTTATTTTCAAGTTTCTCTACACTGTGGGAGATATTCTTAAGCTCACTCAAACAGCGCTTAAGACTCTCTTTTTCAACACCAACTAAGGCTCCTTCCAACTTCTTGAGCCTTTGGTAATGTTGCGCCAAAGCATTCTCCTGACCGGGGAAAAAAGAACCTGGTTCCTTTAATAACCGTTTTCCATAGTGAGAACTGGGAGAAAAACGGTTCAACAACGGCTTGATTTCTAAAAAATCCATTCCCTCTTTGTCCAAAAATGAATCACGCATACCGGTCATTTTCTTTCCCATTCCAAACAAGCATAGGCCTGATGATTGTGAATGGATTCCTGGCTGTTTACGGAAAGATTAAACCATTTCACTCGCCGGTCTTTTTTTAACAGGATTGCCAAGTCTCTAGCCACATCCTCCACAAATTTCGGATTATCATAGCCCAACTCTGTGACGTATTTTTCGTCACTCCTTTTCAGCAAAGGGAAAACCGGTGAAGAAGCGGCGCTTTCAATACTTTCCACGACCTCTTCTATCCATACCATCTTGGTCATCTTCAATTTTACCGTCACATAAGCCCTCTGATTGTGAGCTCCCCGCTCACTAATGGCTTTGGAGCAGGGGCAAACCGTTTGAACAGGCACTGTTACAACCAGGACAAAGATAAAGTGATTGTCCTTATCCAAGGTAGCGTCAAAAGCACAATCGATAACCAGTTGGCTTTGAATGCCCGTCACCGGTGCGTGTTTTTCGATCGTGTATGGAAACATCATTCTCATATGGGCTTCATTGGCTCGTAAATGATGTTTCATATCCAGAAGAATTTCCTGAACGTTTTGAAGCTCCATTCGGTTGGCATGACTATGAAGGATTTCTATAAAACGGCTCATATGCGTTCCCCTGAAATTCTCCGGCAAATTCACATACATGTCCACCGTACCGATCGTGTGCTGCTCACCATGCTGCCTGTCCTTTAAAAAAACGGGGTAGCGGACATCTCCCACACCAACTTTATTGATGGGAATATTTCTACTGTCGCTTTCATTTTGTATGTCTTTCATCGATTTATCCTTTATTTTTAATGGCTATATCGTAGCGTTCCAATTTATAATACAAAGCCCTCAAACTCAACCCCAGTTCTTTCGCTGTTTTGGCGCGATTCCCCTGATTCTTGAATAGGGTTTGTTCAATGGTCTCCTTCTCAACTTTTGCCACAACATCTTTCAATTTACCTTTCAGGAATTTATTAGTTTCTGCTTCTTTCATATTGGGCATGAGAGAATCAAAATGCTCAAGCGTCAATTCCTGAACAAACGGTTGCGCCTTGATCATCGCACGGCCGATGGCATTATCGAGCTCCCGGACATTTCCCGGCCACTTGTACTGCATAAATAAACTGAACACCGAATCATTCACGCGCCGAATATCCCGCCGATAATCCTGGTTAAACTTTTTCACTGCTGTGTAAACCAGTGCCTTGAGATCTTCCTTTCTCTCCCGCAGCGGAGGAATGAAAATCGGAATGAGGTTTAATTTGTAATACAGCTCTTCTAAGAAGGCATTTTCCTCAACCAGTTTTTCAAGATTCGCACTAGAGCCTGCAATAATTCTCACATCAAGCGTTTTTTCCTCCGAATCGCCGTAAGGGGTAAATCGTTTGGTTTGTATGTATTTCAGCAGTTTCAGTTGTGTTGATTTGTCCAAATACGATATTTCGTCGATAAACAGTGTTCCGCCATCCGCTTCCTCCAAATATCCCATCTGCGGCTTTCCGTTCTTAACGGGGGAGCCGAACAACTCAATGGCAATGTTTTTAGAATCAACAGAACCGCAATTGGCTACCACCAAGGGTTTATCAGTTCTGGCACTGCCATTGTGAATGGCTTGAGCCAGTAATTCTTTACCGGCGCCGCTTTCACCCCTCAATAATACTGTCGCATTGGTTCCGGCAACCCTCTTTGCCTGTTCAAGGGCAATTCTCATCTTTTCGCTGTAGTGAACAATATCTTGAAAAATACCGCCAGAATTTGCACGACGCAGGACGGAACGGGCATCGGCCAATTCCTCCATGAGTTTCGAAATCTCGGTGACGTCGTGAATAACCCCCACACTTCCCTTAAATTCATCTTTGACATAAAGCGGAGTCACATCCACGATGACTTCCCTTTTTGTTTTACCCACGATCATTCGTCGACCCAATACGGGTTTTTTTGTCTTAACAACCAGCATGTGCTTGCTTTCATCCTTATCCGCTATATCAATCGTAGCCGGTTTGCCTTCAACCTCTTCTGCGGACAATCCGGTGATACGGGTGTATTCGGAATTAACCATCAGGATCTTTCCGTTTTCATCCGCCACTGAAATGGCATCCCGTGTAGAATTGATAATTGCCTTCAAGGTCTTCTCCAGTTGTTTTAAATCGGTCACTTCTTCAGCCATTTTTTGTATATGCGTTACATCTCTGAAAATAGCTGCTACACCGATGATATTGCCGCCCACATCAAAAAGGGGAACACGGGAAGTTATGATTGTGGTATTTTTAAGCAAATGAACCCGATCGTATTCAGGGATGGCCGTTTGCAGAACAATGTGTAAACGGGTGTTGGGTATGGCGTTTTTTACATCCTTTCCCATCACCTGATCCTCTTGTAAATCAAGAATATCCAAGGCGGCTTTGTTGATGAAAATCACGTTTTTATTCGAATTCGTGATAATAACGCCCTCTTTGATTGAATAGAGAACACGTCTGATCAATTCATCAATGATCGATTTAGCCATCTCTTTTCACCTCTTGATATAGCCTGACCCATTGCTGCAGAGAAATCTCTTCAGCTCTAACAGCATCAGACAGCCCGATTCTCGAAGCATATACCATAATATCAAAGTCGTAGTTATTCTTTAACTTCTTTCTTCGCATCATGAAACCCTGCCGTACAAAATCGAAAAATGATTCCGGATTGTCACCCAAGGGCTTTTCTTTTCTCGGAAAAAGTCTGATCACAGTGGAATCTACTTTTGGCGGTGGATTAAAGTGTTTTGGAGAAAGGGTAAAGACCATGTGAATGTCAAAATGATACTGCATAAAAATTGACAGTGATCCGTAGGATTTATGTCCCGCCTCTGAACACATTCGCAATGCCACTTCTTTTTGAACCATAAACACACAAGTCTTGATATTTGAAAAATCCCCCAAGACCTTTTTTATAATGGCCGTCCCGTTATGATAAGGAAGATTGGAAACCACACTAACACATTTTTCAGACAACTCCTCAGGAATGGATGTTTTTAAATAGTCGCCCATATAGAGTCGAAACCCCGGATAATCCCGAAAACGATCCTTAAGCGGCTGCTCTAATCTGCGGTCGATTTCAAAGGCATGAACCTTGTGACCTCTTTTCAACAATAACTGAGTCATCACTCCGGCTCCGGGTCCGATTTCCACACAATCGGATGGCTCATTTCCCACTAAATTTACAATACGCTCCACTGCAGATTGACTTGTAAGGAAATTCTGCCCCAGTGATTTTTTTAATCTGATCGTCTTGCTTTTTTCCTGATCATGCGCCGTAACCAACACATCCTCTATCATTATAAGCGTTCACAACAATTATAACATAGAAAAATCACCAAAAATGCAAAGAAAAAGGCGGAACCGAATCCGCCTAAAATTAAACAGGAACCTAGAATCCCCCTATATATAAAGAAATGTTATTTCGCTTTTGCTTGGTTGGCTACAGCATTAGTGGCTTTGGCTATTTCCTCCGGATCACCTAAATAATAATGTTGAATGGGGTTCAGGTTATCATCCAGTTCGTATACGAGGGGAATGCCCGTTGGGATGTTCAAGCCCGTTATTTCATCATCGCTGATATTGTCCAGATATTTTACGATAGCTCTCAGGCTGTTACCGTGGGCAGCGATGATCACCTTTTTACCGGTTTTGATCATTGGGGCGATGGTGTCTTTCCAATAAGGCAGACATCTTTCCAACGTATCTTTCAGGCATTCAGTTTTGGGTAGATGATCCGGGTTCAGATCTGCGTATTTTCTTTCATGAACGGGATGACGTTTATCTGAAATATCCAGTTCGGGTGGTGGGACATCATAGCTTCTGCGAAGAATATGAACTGTTTCCTGCCCCAATTTCTTTGCGGTTTCTGCTTTATTGAGCCCCTGAAGATCCCCATAATGCCTTTCATTCAGGCGCCATGATTTGTAGACGGGAATCCAGAGTTCATCCAATTCTTCCAAAGTGATATTCAAAGTTTTGATCGCTCGTTTTAAAACAGAAGTATAAGCCACATCAAACTGATAGCCTTCTTCCTTTAAAATCTTTCCTGCTTTATGTGCCTCTTCTACACCTTTCTCGGATAAATCCACATCGGTCCATCCTGTGAAATAGTTCAACTTGTTCCAAACACTTTCTCCATGTCGTAAAAGAACAATTTTATACATGGTCTATTCCTCCTTCGTTGAATTTATTCAGTCGTAATAATGGTCATTTGAACATTCTGACCTTCGGTTTCATCTGTTTTCAAGTTCATTTTCAACCGATCTCCAAGGATTGTTCTGCGATTATCAGGATCCAGCACATACACTTGATCGATCAATATCAAGACCTGATTTTCGTCATCATATTCAAAGGATTGACTTTCGGCAATTAAATTCCCACGGGTAATCAAAACCTTTGGGGATTCATTTACACATCCTGAGTACAAACCATTGTTTTGGTTGATGTAAAGCTGATCACAGTCAATGGTAATCACGTCATCCTGCTCATCCTGCTCAATCCTGGCAATTACATCCTTCGTCAAGGTTCCTTGATTGGTATCCAAATCGAAGGTCAAATTTGTAGACGTTGCTTCACCGTTCTCAAACTGGATAAAGATTCCTTGTGTCGCCTGAATGGTTTCTTGACGGCCATTCGATTTTAATATGTCAAAGTTTTCGGAAATCAGCGTAATATCCTTGGTGATGATTTCAGAAGGGCCTCTGAATTCATCTCTATCCTCATAACTTCTAAAATCGTCGCTTTTCATCTGGAAGGTTTCATTTTCTCCTTCCTTTTCATTGACCTTTGACAAACGAATCTGCTTACCCTGTAAGGTATCATCATCCAGGCCGATTTGTATTTCAGAACCCCAAATTCTTTGATCGTTTGTTAAGTCGTCTATATAGGCCTCATGTTGCAAAAGAACTTTTTCGTCTTCAGAGGAATAAGAGAATGTTCTGGATTCGGCGTAAAGAGAACCCCTGGTCAGGGTGATCTTTTGATTTTCGATGGCTTGACCCTCGTAAACTTTGTTTTTTCCGTCGATTTCAAGCTTGTCGCATTTGATATTAACCGGTGTTGCTCCTTCAGAGGGGATGATAATCGCATCCACATCTCCACGTAACGTCCCGGCTTCATCTTCCAGATCATAGTCTAATTCATTACTGGTGGCCCTTCCCGTTTCAAATTCCATGTAGGAACGCTCCTCGGTAAGTACACGCCTTTCTTTGCCGTCCTCTTTGTAAACGGTGAACTTTGGAGAGCGAAGGGTGAAATCCCCCTGGCGTATCGTTGAAGGTCCGTAAAACTCAGTGCGATCATCCAGCATCTTAAAATCATCCGATTCGATCTCAAGGGCTTGTTCATCTTGGGCGTCTTTGTTTTTGATAGACACGCCTTGCCCCTCGATGGAATCATCCGCCATCGTGATTCGGATCAAATCACCGGTGACCTCCCGTTGATTATCATCATCGTCTACATAAACATCACCGTAAAGAATCAGGATATCCTCTGTTTCGAAATAATCAAAAGATTGACTGTTGGCTTTCATATTTCCCTTAACAAGATTCACACGGGAATCTTGTGAATCCATTTTACCGGTAAACAGCCCTGCACTATTGTCAATATCCAAAATATCACAGTTGATTTCAATGACTTGCGTGCTCTGCGAGGTGCTGATAACAGCCTGAACATTTCCCGTCATCCGGCCTTTTTTGTCCATAAGGTCATAATCCAGGGTGAGCGAAGTGGCTTTACCCGTTTCAAATTCCAGGTAAATGCCTTCGTGTGCAACGATTTGCTTCTCTTGACCCTCTTCACGGAATATGGTGAACACATCTCCCTGAAGAAATAAATCCCCTTTGCTGATCTGGGAATTTTTATAGAATTCGGTGCGGTCATCAAACATCTTCAATTCTTCGGATTTAATGAAAAGAGTTTCCTCCTGTGAAAAAGAGGTAATCGCCAACAGACAAAGGATGCCGATTAAGATACCGTAGAGAGATTTTGATTTTATCACAATTTGCTGTCCTCCAATATCCAAATATTCCCTTATTTCATAAATCTTAAAATGTCAAAATAGGTTACATACACGGCCAAACCCATAATAAAGAAGAAGCCCGCTGCGTGAATATAGCCTTCGATAATGGGGTTGATTTTTCGCCTGGAAATCATTTCAATCAGGTTAAAAACGATTCTTCCCCCATCCAAAGCCGGCAGGGGGATGAGGTTGATGATCCCCAGATTCAGTGTGATCAAAGCAAAGATCAAAACCAACGACTCCACTCCGGCTTTTGTAGCCTGTCCGATGACGTTGACAATACCCACAGGGCCTGAAAATTCTGAAATGCTTTGCTCACCGGTAAAGATATTGCCGATAATCATGCCCATACGTCTGAGCAAATTGTTAGCCCATTGAAAACCCCAAGAAATTGCCAAAAGAGGATTAGCAGTCCGTAGATTTTCAACCGGAGGGACAAAAAAGCTGTTACCCAATGCGTTTATAAAAACTTCAGAAGGAGTTTCAAAAAGGACATTTTCTCCATTGCGTAGGACTTCAACGGAGACAATATTTAAATTTTTCATGCTGTAGGCTGCCATGATGGTTGAATCCCGGATACTCAGGTAATGATAAGACTGTTGGGAATCAGGAGGGAAATCCATGAATCGCAAGATTGTAAATAAATCATTTCCCTTATCGATCTTCTGGCCATTAATCGCCAAAATCTCGTCACCGTTTTTAAAAGGGGGATGGGCAGTTTTCAAGATTCTGGAAAGAGAATCAAATTCGATTCCAATTACTTTGCGCTCTTTAATCAACTGATAGCCTGCCAATACCCCGTTGATTTGCAATCCGTTTTCTGTTTCTATAACGATTGGCTTATTGGTGTAGTCCGAAAGATCCAACTCCTCCATTGTACCGCCATTGATTTGCTTAATAGGAGTTAGTTGCAAATTTTCTGGGATTGAATCGCCTTTAATCACCATTTCAACCTGCTGTGAAAACACCTTAGGATGCACTGTGATTTGCTTTTGTGAACCGTTACGAGTGACAGTTAGCGTGACACTTTCAGAATCTTTAATTGTGGTCGACAACTCATCCGTATCAAACAACAAGCGTCCGTTCATCTTGGAAATGATATCATCAGCCATTAATCCGGCTTGCTGAGCAGGAGAAATGGGATCCACCTGAGCGATTCCCACTTGCGGGATCCCCCAAAAAAGGGCAACCACAGACAATAACAAATAACCGGCTAGGATAGAAAAAGCCGGGCCTGCTAAAGCTATGAAAAAACGCTGCCAGGCGGGTTTGGAATAATAAAAACCACGCCGCTTCTCTTCACTGACGGATTCATCGATCTCCGTTGGATCTTCCCCGTCCATGCGGACATAGCCCCCTAAAGGAAACAGGTTGACCTTGAAATCCATTCCCGAAGAAGTCCTTTTTCTGTAAAGAGCCGGACCAAAACCGATGCCAAAGGCTAGAATTCTGACTTTGAACAGTTTGGCAAATAGGAAATGCCCTAACTCATGAATCATAACGATAGCGGTAAAAATTAAAATAAAACTAATAATTGTTAGTATCATTTATTCCTCGCTTTTCTTTTCAGATTCATAAGGGATATGCACGTAAATATGTTCACCTACTGTTAAATACATATCGATTAAATCGGGGTTAAAAGCCCGAATAGATTCGGGAGTAATCCCCAATTTAGAGGCGATGGTATTGATCGTGTCCCCTTTTTGAATGGTGTAGGTGTACAAATACGGCTGAGCGGTTACTTTCCAGGCGGCTTCCAAAGGGGGGTTCCCAGCATTTAACGCCCAGAAGACGTAATAAAGTGGTGAAAGGTCCAATTCCTTTAGGAACGGAAAATTCTCCTTAACCAACTCCTTTGGGCCAAAAACTAAAATCTTTTGGGGCTTGGTAAAGGTTTTACAAATCAACCTGTCTTGGGGCACCTTTGAAAGGTCTATGTAATATTTTACACCATAGAGAGAATAATAGTTGCCTTCTTCACTGATCTTTGTTTCAAATCCATCGTATTGGATCATAGCCGCTGAACGCAACAACAATTTTCGGATGTTGGCATTTTCAAGATAGACCGTTCCGAGAACGTAATCCTTGAATATGGTGATTGCCTCTTGTGTGGTCATTGTTGCTGAAAGCGGCGGATTGTAATAAAACATCAAATCAGCTGCGGCGTCTTTTTTAGCCATTAACCCGATTTGTGAATAAAAGGGTATCTCCATGAACTGAGTCAACTGATGAGGATCCACCGTATAAGCCTTGTTCAGCCAATCCGAATATTTCTCCTTTGTTTTTTCAAAAACGGGATAAATGTTGTCCGGTCTGTTCAAGTTGATTTCGGTCAGAAGGGGTCCAAACTCGATATCGACCCTGTATACGGCACTATTACGTGGTATGACAAACGTTTTGCTGCGGATTTCGGGAGGGACGATCTTTAAGTCCGGATTGTCCATGAGAATAATAATGGAATCCAATGAAAACAGATTGATCTTTGATTTTACATTTTCATACCAATCTGAGGGAATCTGGGTAATGTTGAAGATACCCACATCAATTCCGGCAAAATTGAGTTTTAAAAACGCATCAAAACCCGAATCATTGGTGTCGCTAACCACAAGGGGAATGTGACCTTTTAAATCCTTGATCAATTCCGCTGTCATCTCTGATCGAGGTGGAGCAACACATTTCGTGTTCAATTCATCTAAAATTGTTTTTACAGGGCTGTCTAACTGGGTCTGAGAAAAGATATTCAGCGTAGTGGAATTTCCCAAGCCACCCGTGCAAATCAATAACGGATCTGATTTGATTCCGGTGGTCTCCATAAATTCCATTACGGCGTTTGCCTTATCGAGAAAATCGTCCTTTATATCCAGCGTTAAGATATAGAAAGCAATTGAAAAGGAAGAGCAGGCAAAAAATCCTATCAGCATGAAGATGATTACAGCACGTTTACTCAATTTAATCCCCCCATTTTTCCTGATTATTTCATTCTATTATAACACGCAATCAAAAAAAAGAAGGGCAGGAAAAGCCCCTTCTTTAATATAAGTGAAAAACGCCTAAGTGAAAATTCCCCTTTGATGATTCAGTTGTTACAGCTTGCCAATATGATCATAGGCACTCAAATCCATAAACCCATGACCTGATAAATTAAATACAATCGTTTTGGCCTCACCGGTTTGTTTACACTTTTTGGCTTCTCTGATGGTCGAGGCAATGGCATGAGCGGATTCAGGGGCCGGAATGATTCCTTCGGTTAAACTGAAGATTTGGGCTGCCTTTAAAATTTCCGTTTGCCCAAGATCATCTGCCCGGACTATCCCCTCATTGACCAATCTGCTGACGATAGGGGATGCCCCGTGATATCTGA
>CAYYNI010000029.1:0-16117 GCA_964472765.1 uncultured Thermotogaceae bacterium
AGATTTCCAGTTTCATCGATTACATCGCTTCTGACAGTGTGGTGGGAGAGAATCCTTTTATCTTTTATGAAATGTCAAACGACATGGTCATTTATTCTTCAGTCATTACACCCTCCGGAAAAGCGGCCTGGTCCATGAAAGATGATGAAATAAAGTCGACCGAAGAGAAAGAAGAAGCCTTGAGGGATATTGAAAAATCCATCATTGAAAAGTTTGCAGATGATATCATCGTGTCTATTGCCTTGAAAAAGATTGAACTGATCATCAAAAAATCTAAAAAATAAAGGGGAAATGATATGGAAATTAAAAAGACCGCTGAGGGAAATGCCGTAATACTTCAATTAAAGGGAAGACTGGATACCATTACATCCAGTCAGCTGGAAGAAGAATTGGAAGATGTTTTTAGCGAAGAAATTGTTGAACTGACTTTTGATTTTTCAGCCCTTGATTACATCAGCAGTTCCGGATTAAGAGTATTACTAAGTGCGCAGAAAAAGATCAATAACATGGGAGCCAAGATGAAAATCATTGGAGCCAATGAAGTGGTCAAAGAGATATTTGATGCAACCGGATTTACTAAGATTATGGATTTGTCATAAAAAGCAGTTTTTTTCGAGCGCTTTCCATATTCAAAATAATAAAGATCCATTGATATACAATGGATAAGCTGTAAGAACTCCTAAGCGGAGGCTGATGAATTTGAGACAAATCAAATCCAAAGCAGTTATGAGTCAATTCGAACAATTCATAGGATTTGTCGAAGAAGTGCTGAGCAGTATTGGTATGGCGAAAAAAACCATCTTTTCTCTAATGACGGTTAGCGAGGAAATTATCGTTAACATCATTCATTACGCCTATACTGAAAAGCAGGGTGATCTAGAAATCGTTTTTGAAAGTGATGGGCAGAGCATTTGGTTAACATTTATAGATGAGGGAACGCCCTTTAATCCACTGATACAGTCTCAAGTAGACACGAGCCTTCAAGCTCATGAACGGGAAATAGGCGGTTTAGGCATTCATATGATTAAAAGTATGACAGATCGTGTGATTTATAATTACAAAGACGGCAAAAATATTTTGACTATTGAAAAACAGATTCAATAGATTGAACACAAAAAAATCCTCTCAACTGAGAGGATTTTTTTGTTATTCAGACCGATATTTTAGATAACCGGTTTAAATGTTCAGTCGTTAATAAGACAGCTCCGACGCAGAGCAAAATCAGAATCGGAAAGATCCAAACGGCAATGTTTCTCAATAATACACCGATTAAAGGAGTCATGATTGCGCTTCCCAAGTAGCCGAAACCCATTTGATAGCCAATAACGGTTTGCGATACCGAAGAACCAAATCGGTTCGGAGTTTCATGAATCATAGATGGGAATATGGGGGCGAACCCCAGCCCAATTAAAAGCAAAGAAGGTAATATCAATATTTGTGGTAGTGGTAGCAATAAGAGAACAACTCCCGTCAGTGAAATGCCAACCCCCAATCGGATCATTTGAATATTGTTGAGTTTGAAGGAGATAAATCCGGACAATATTCTACCAAGGGTTATTCCCCCATAGTAAAGGGCAATCCATGAGGCAGCTGTTTGAGCAGCCACTGTTTTAACTTCTACAAGAAACGTGCTTCCCCACAATCCCACGGCCATTTCTCCGGTGACGTAAAACATGAATGTGGCGATGGCGGCTATGACACCGTTTATTTTAAAAACCCGTATCATTTTGATCTTCTTGGCGCTTTCGTGTTGTTCGACTTCAACGGCCTTGTTGTAACCGGGTTGCAATTTGTGTTTTCCCCAAAGGGGGAAAAAAAGGATAAAAAGAACAGCAAGTGATAACTGAATGATGGCCACCGTTCTATAACCACCTCTCCATGAGGAAGATGTCGTTAAGAACCCAGACATGATCAAGGGGCCAACGGTTGCACCGATACCCCAGAAGGCGTGGAGCCAGTTCATGTGATGGGCCTTAAAATGGAGGGCAACGTAATTATTTAAAGAGGCATCCACGGAACCTGCACCTAAACCAAGGGGAACCCCTAACACCATTAGCCAAACATAAGAAGGGGCAAATGAAAAACCCATAAGGGCACCCCCGGTAAGCAAACAGCTGATGTAAACCACTTTGCCTGTTCCTAATTTACGAATGGTATAACCGCTGATCAAACTGGATAGAATGGTGGAGCCGGAAATGGGAATGGCGATCAAACCGGCAAAATCAAGAGGCAATGCCCAATTTTCTCTCATGATGGGCCAGGCAACTCCCAAAAGCGAATCTGGAAGACCCAGGCTGATGAAAGCCAGATAAATCAATACCAATAGCAAAAAGGTTATCATCGTTATTCTCCTTAATACTTGAAATAGTTTGAAGATGATTGCTTCAATCGAAACCTCTACCTGTCATGGGGAGAAGCTCGATTCAAGATATAATACTATACTTTGTTTTCGGTTTTGTCAAGCCTAATGTAAACGAAAGAGGCTGTCTATCAAGGGGTATCCGGAACAAGTCTTATGGTATACTTTCTTCATATTGTTTAATTTCAATTTTTCACACGTCATCCTATCGACGGAGGGGAATGAATGAAGTCATTATCATTAGGATTGGACATAGGTTCCATATCGGTTAACACAGTGGTTATCGGATCAGACAGAAAGATTGTAGAAGAGCATTATACCCTTTGTCAAGGGAAACCCTTTCATGCCTTATATTCGGTCCTTTCGGATGTTTTGTCAAGACATCGTGACGAATCCTTTTCATCTCTTGCAATAACTGGAACGGGGGCAAAACTTGCCTCAAAATTGATTGGTGGGGTTTTCGTCAATGAGATTGTGGCTCAATCCAGTGCTGTTTCCGCTCTTTATCCACAAGTCAAAACGATTTTTGAGATGGGGGGAGAGGATTCAAAACTCATTATTATGAGCCATAACGGAGATGGCGGAAAACCACAACTGGTTGATTTTTTTATGAATACGGTTTGTGCCGCAGGAACTGGAAGTTTTTTAGATCAACAGGCAAAACGAATGGGAGTGTCTATAAAGGGCGAATTTGGAGAATTAGCATTGAAAAGTGAAAAACCGCCGCATATAGCGGGCCGTTGCAGTGTATTTGCCAAAAGCGATATGATTCATCTGCAACAAATCGCCACACCGGTTCACGATATTGTTGCCGGGTTGTGTTATGCAGTGGTTCGTAACGTAAAAAGCAATCTCGCCAGGGGAAAAGAAGTGGAAAAACCGGTTGCCTTTCAAGGAGGTGTAGCGGCTAATGCGGGAGTTGTCAAAGCCTTTAAGGAGATATTTTCTTTGGATGACGGCGAATTGATTATTCCCCAACATTATGCGTCCATGGGTGCTATTGGTGCTGTTTACACTGTGCTTGATCAACAAATGCAAGTTGACAGTTCGTTTAAAGGATTAAGCGGATTGGAAGATTACCTGAAAACACCCCAAACCAATTTGCCTTCCTGGCCTCGGCTTAAAAGTCCTTTGACAAGTCTTGAAAAACAAGTCGTGATTATTCCAAAGGGTAAAGAAAGAGATGTTTACTTGGGAATTGATGTGGGGTCTTTATCGACAAATGTGGTTCTGATTGACGATGAGTACAACGTTGTTGCCAGGCGGTATTTGCCCACGGCTTCCAAACCCTTACAGGCTATTCAACAGGGCCTTTCGGAAATATACCAAGAGGTAGGAGAATCTGTTCGAGTGAAAGCAGCTGGTACAACGGGGTCCGGAAGGTATTTGACCGGCCACTTTATCGGGGCGGACACCATCAAAAACGAAATCACCTCTCAAGCCCGTGCCGCCATTTATTATCATCCTGAAGTGGACACTATTTTTGAGATAGGTGGACAGGATTCAAAATATATCAGCATCGATAACGGTGTCGTGGTGGATTTCGAGATGAACAAGGTTTGTGCAGCCGGAACGGGAAGTTTTTTGGAAGAACAGGCTGAAAAACTTGGAATTCATATCGTTGATGAATTCGGAGATTTGGCACTGAGCTCAAAAAGGCCTTCCAAACTGGGAGATCGATGTACGGTTTTCATGGAAAGTGATCTAAACGCCCATCAGCAAAAGGGCGCACAAAAAGGTGAACTTGTAGCTGGATTGGCTTATTCCATCGTTCAAAATTATATCCAAAAGGTTGTCGGTGCCAAGCGGATTGGAGACTATATTTTGTTTCAGGGGGGAGTCACGAATAATCCCGCTGTTGTTGCAGCTTTTGAAGCTATTACCGGCAAGAAGATCACTGTGCCGCCACACTTTGATGTGACAGGCGCTATCGGTGCCGCTATGTTGGCAAAAGAAGAAATGGAGAAGGGTTCTAAAACAACATCATTTAAAGGGTTTCAAATCAGCCGGACACAATACAACATGACCCGTTTTATCTGTCAGGGTTGCGAGAATCACTGTGATGTCCACAAAGTCATGATTCATGGGGAAGACACGCCGTTATTTTATGGAGATCGCTGTGATCGCTATCAACCCAGTAGGTTAAAAGATGAAAAAATGCGGAAGCGGCGAGAAATTCCAAACCTGTTTCGGTTGAGAGAAAAATTGCTGTTGGGTACATTTGACGAGAGGGCTTCATTCATCTCAGATGGTCATCAAAAGACCATTGGCATACCCCGGCAGCTGATGACTTATTATCAGCGTTTTCCTTATTGGCGGACCTTTTTTAAGGAGCTAGGTTTTCGTGTGATTCTTTCCAAACCATCAGAAAGGCCCATGGTTTCAAAAGCGCTGAGTATGCTGGTGGCTGAGACCTGTTTTCCGGTTGAAGTCATGCACGGACATATAAACGATTTACTTGAAAAAAATTGCGATTTTATCTTTACGCCGTTCATCGTGGATACGCCGTCAGATAATCAAAATCCGACTGCCAATTACAACTGTCCATGGATTCAATCCTATCCTTTTATGATTAAAGGCTCGATTAAAGGTCAACCGGGTGAGGAGAAATTCCTGATACCCACCATTCATTTCAAATACGGGAAGAAAAAATTGCTGAAAGATCTTTCCAAGTTTATGCAAGAATCGTTTGGCATCAATTATAGAAATGTTAAAAAGGCTGAGGAGAAAGCCGAGAAAGCTCAGATCCAGTTTGAACGGTCTCTGATTGACGAGGGCCAAAAGTTATTCAACCAACTCCCGAAGGGGGTTGTTCCGGTGGTCATTCTGGGGAGACCTTATAATACCGGAGATCCGGAAATAAACCTGGGACTTGTGGAAAAACTGATAGATTTGAACGTCTTGCCTATCCCCCTTGATTTTCTGCCTTTGAGAGACAAATCAACAGGGCTTTTTAAGGATTATGACATGATGTATTGGCCTAATGGACAAAAAATTTTGGCAGGGGCTCGTTTTATCGCTGACGATAAGCGTCTACATGCCGTTTATTTGACCAATTTCCGATGCGGTCCCGATTCTTTTCTTTCCCACTATGTACATGAAGAAATGCGAAACAAGCCCTATTTGCAATTGGAAGTGGACGAGCATAGTGCGGATGCCGGTATGATCACACGCTGCGAAGCCTTTCTGGACAGTATCAAGTCGGATATAACCGCTCAAGTGCCCCCAAAAGAACACACAACGGTTTCAGTGATAAAGGCATCCCCATCAAGGGATCGAGTGCTTTACTTTCCTTTTATGAACGACAGTGCCCATATGCTGGCAGCGGCAACCAGGGCTTGTGGTGTTGAAGCCAGGGTGTTACCCATGCAGGATGACACCGATTTGGAGTGGGGAAGAAAATATGCCTCTTCCAAGGAGTGTTTTCCCATGATTTGTACCACAGGCAGTTTTCTGAAAAAAATCCACGAAGCGGGTTTCACTCCCTCAAAAAGTGGCTTTTTTATGCCTTCCCACGGGGGACCGTGCCGATTTGGGCAGTATCACAAATATCAGCGTATCGTTTTTGAGAAATTAGGCTATGGCGATGTTGAAATCATTTCTCCTACCAATAAGAATGCCTATGCAGACTTCTTAAAGGAAAATGGTGTGAAGTTCAGACTAGTGATCTGGAAAGGACTTTTATGTGCGGAGTTTTTAGGAAAAATGCGCCAGGAGAAGGAGCCTTATGAATCCGTCAAAGGAGAAACGGCAAAGGTGTACGATCTATATTTGAGCCGGCTGATTCAGTCAATCGAGACCGGGGGTAAAAGGGCTTTGTCCATTCTAAAAGAAGCCGGAGAGGCTTTTAGATCCATTAAAACTATGGATATTTCGAGAAAACCGGTGATTGCCATTGTGGGGGAAATCTTTATGCGAGATAATCCCTATTGCAGCGGATTTTTAAAACAACGTCTTGAACGTCTTGGGGCAGAAACCATCATGGCTCCTGTACGGGAATGGATTGAACTTTCTTCCAAAAGATATTTCCAGGAAAGCCTTTGGGAAAGAAATTGGAAGAAGGCTTTGTTGGCAAAAGCCCAAGGGTTTTTCCAACATCAAATTGGAAATAGGTTCGAAAATGCTATGAAAGAACTCATCGAATCAGAAAGATGTTTTAGTGTGGAGGAGATTTTAATGGGGAGTGCCCCTTATATTCATCGGGATTACGTCGGTGATCCTCCGTTAGCGTTGGGGACTGCCGCCTGCCTTTCAAAAACGGGTATATCAGGCGTGGCAGCCATATTGCCTTTTTCCTGTCTTCCGGGGACAATAATCGCCTCTTTGTCGGATACGTTTCGAAAAGATCATAATAATATGCCATGGATCGATATTGCCTATGACGGTCAGGCCGATTCGGGAATTGAGACCAGGCTGGAGGCATTCATCCATCAGGCAAAAGCGTATGGCAAGAAACAGGGCGTTGCCTGATGGGCACGAAATATTGAAAAAAAGAGATAAAGGATGATTGATGATGAAACGAAAAAAAGTGTTAATCACACGTAAAATACCACAAAGCGGAATCAATTTACTGTGTGAGAAGGTTGAGGTTGAAATATGGCCGGATGATTTGCCAATTCCCAGAGATGTTTTATTGTCCAAAATCCATGATGTAGATGGCTTGATCTGTATGCTTTCTGATCTAATCGACAAGGATTTATTGGATGAAGCTGTCTGTTTAAAAGTGATTGCCAACTATGCTGTGGGGATTGATAATATCGATGTGTCCTATGCTCGACAAAAGGGAATTCGTGTGGGAAATACCCCGGGAATTTTGACAGAAACCACTGCCGATTTGGCATTTTCATTGCTGATGACAGTGTCCAGAAGGATTGTTGAGGCAGTAGATTACGTGAAGGCTGGTCAATGGAAAACCTGGGGAGCCCAATTGTTGATGGGGAATGATATTTGGGGTCGTACATTGGGAATTATCGGTTTTGGCAGGATAGGTCAAGCGATGGCGAGAAGGGGGCTTGGCTTTGGAATGAAGGTGTTGTATTACTCAAGGTCACCAAAACCCGATTTGGAAAGGGAAATGGGTGTAAAATATGCCTCGTTGGAGGAAATATACAGACAATCGGACTATATCAGCTTACACACCGATTTGAACGATTCAAGTAGAGGCTTAATCGATAAAGAGGCTCTGAACCAGATGAAATCTAATTGTATCATTATTAATACGGCCAGAGGACCAGTCATCCGCACGGACGATTTGATCGATGCCCTGGAATCCGGAAAGATTGCCGGAGCGGGGTTGGATGTTACTGATCCCGAACCCATTGAGAAAGATTCAAAACTGTTAACATTAAACAACTGTGTCGTTGTACCACATATTGGTTCAGCCAGTTACGCAACGAGGGGCAAGATGTCTTTGATGGTAGCCGAGAATATTATAGCAGGTTTGTCAGGAGAATCACTTCCTTATGAGGTGAAGTGAACCGGGGGGTCATACAAAAACAGTTCATGAATAACAGAAAAAATGGGTTTAAGAATTGGGTATAGAAAAAAACGATGAGAGTGGAGGTGTTTCATTTGAAAGTGTTGATCGTTTTTAACGGGAAATACGGAAGTACTCGGATGTACGCTGAGCGTTTGGCTGAGGTGTTCGGAGATGATAGTCAGGCTATTGACGTGAAACAGGTGAAGAAAAGTGATTTGGATAATAGCGATAACGTGATTGTAGGTGGCGGGGTTTACATGGGTAAAACAACCAGAGCACTGAAATCCTTTTTAAAAAAACATTTGAATGTTTTGAAAAATAAAAAGGTCGGTCTGTTTATCTGCTGTGCCAGCAAAGATGAAGATTCCCAGATTACGGATTATTTCGATAAGAATTTCCCACCCGAACTGCTTAAAAGCTCGGTTTTTAAAAGGGTGTTACCTGGTGGTCAGGTAATAAATGAAAAGGCGGGTTTTATTTATAAGAAGGTGTACGAACAGATGAAAAAAATACCTGAAGAAGAAATTCAGCTGCTCATCAGCGATACAGTTAACTCTTTTTCCTTTTAAACTTGTTTATATACTTATCTGAGCTTGAGAACAAATGATTGGTGTTGGATCAATACAAAATCATTACTTGAGGCATTCTTCTCTGATACCCTTTCCATTTTTATCATGTATAATAATGATGCCAGTTGCTTTAAAAAAATAGTGTGCTTTGGGGTGTTTATGTGATCAAAACAGAACGATTAATCATACGAAGGTTTCTTCCCGGTGATTGGAAAGATCTTTATGACTATCTTTCAATAAAGGAGATTTACAGATTCGAACCCGGCAATCCCTGTTCAGAAGACGAGGCGAAGGTATTAGCGGCAGAGAGAGCTTCTTCCGATTCTTTTTTTGCGGTGATGCAGAAGGAGTCGGGGAAGATGATTGGGCATTTGTATTTTCATCAGATACAACCGCTTGAATGGATGAGCTGGGAACTGGGATATATTTTCAACCCGGACTATCAATCACAAGGGTATTGTACCGAAGCTTCAAGGGCTTTGGTTGCATTTGCTTTCTCTCATTGGAATGTCCATCGTGTTTGTGCGTATTGTAATCCTGAGAATCATGCTTCATGGAAGGTTTTGGAAAAATTAGGGATGGAGAGAGAAGGCTTTTTTAAGCAAAAGGGTTTTTTCAGACGTGATGAGAATAATCAACCCCTATGGCATGATTGTTATGCTTACGGTTTGTTAAACAAAAAAAGAGAAGGGAACCATTGACTCTACAATACTTGTTTGGGGGTGGTGTTCGAAAGTGAATAAAAAAATAATGGCAGGTGTTTTTTTCTTCTTTTCCCTGTGTTTTGCTTGTTATTCAAAGCAGTTGGTAATCGTCTTTAAGGACGGCGCAGAAATAACCTTTGATATGCAAACCATAGAGTCGTTTTATTTGAAGGGCGCAGAAAGTCCCTTTTCAATGTTTGAAGGGGAATGGCATGGGGATAAAGGCATCAAAACCTGTTATATCAATGAAGCCGGTCTTTTTAGCATGCAATTGAATAATGGTTATGCTTGGAGCGGCGTTTATCAGATTGAAAATGGCCTCCTGATTTTAGAAACACCTTATCCTGTGCCTTTAGAATATATGCTGAACAATGACATTCCCATAAACATTGCCAAACAAGCGATGAAAGTTATCCAACGACCAGATCGTTGGATTCTTCGCATCTCTGATAACGGCTTAAAACTCATTGGGCAAATACGCCATTTCCGATTGCATTGGACAGACGACAGACTGTTGAATGTTGAATATGTTGAAAGAGATACGGTGTGGATGAGATGATGAAATGAAGATGATGAAATGAATCAACGTATGACGACTTACGAACGGATTTATGCTGTTATCAAACAAATTCCGGTGGGATCTGTGGCGACTTATGGCTTGATTGCTCAGATAGAAGGGACTTGCACACCCAGAATGGTGGGTTATGCCCTTTTCAAAGCCAAACCGCAAATGCATTTACCCTGGCATCGGGTTATCAACAGTAGGGGCAGGATTAGTTTATCCGATCCGGAGGATTATCAATTGCAAAAAGTGATGCTTGAGAAAGAAGGGATTGTTTTTTTTGGAGATCGAGTTAATCTGAAGAAATTTTTGTGGCATCCATAAAAAATGGTTTATCGTCTCGGCGAAAGATGGTGATTGTGAATACGATTCGTGATAAACTATCGAGGGGAGGGATGATATGTTTAGAGATAAATTTGCCAAACGATTAAAAGAATTGAGGAATGAGAAAGGTCTTTCGCAGGAGGAATTAGCAAAGGCTATAGAGACTAGTACCAATGCAATCGGAATGTATGAGATTGGCAAACGGATGCCTAGAGAGGAGATTTTGGAAAAAATCAGGGCTTTTTTCGATTGTTCGTATGATTATTTATTCGGGTTTAGCGATGATCACAATCCGAAAACTGATAAAGAAATAACTGTTTTGGAATACGATCCCGAAAAAGAACCCGCTTTAACACCTACTGAAAAACATATCCTTTTTCAAAAAGGGGATATGGCGATTCAACTTGGCCCTATCCTTTCCAGATATATGTATCCCTTTTATTTATTGGATGATATCTTGGTTTTTTCTTCCGGGGATTCTTATAAGGGAACAGTCATCGCTTTAATGCAAGGCAATCAAATGTATATTGGAAGGGTATCGAAGCATACGGATGTCTATGAAGTGGAATTTTTGAACCCCTCTTTTAAGTTAAAACGGATACCTTGCGTTGGAACACAAATCATCGGAACGATGGTTGGTATGGTAAGGACAATGGAATTGTAATGGGTGAGGCAAGTTCTCTGTGTTATACTATAACACTAAAGTATATATCGATTTGGAGGTAGAGATATGATCAGGGTGAGATTTGCTCCCAGCCCTACTGGCTATTTACATGTAGGGGGTGCAAGAACGGCGTTATTTAATTACTTGTTTGCCAAGCACCATGAGGGACAATTTATTTTACGTATAGAGGATACGGATTTAGAAAGATCCACCAGGGAATCGGAAGAATCACTGTTGGAAACCATGAAATGGCTCGGTTTTAAATGGGACGAAGGTCCTGAAGCCGGTGGAGAATACGGTCCTTACAGACAATCAGAAAGAATGGAGATATACAAAAAAGTAGCCCACGAGTTGGTGGATCAAGGGAAGGCTTATGAGGCTTATGTTTATCCAGAAGAATTAGAAAAAATCAGAGAAGAGCTGCTGGCTCAAAAGAGGTCACCTCATTATAACGAAGAGATGCTAAAACAGTTCGATACGCCTGAGAGAAGGGCAGAATATGTCTCAAAAGGCATTGAACCGGTGATTTATTTCAAGATGCCAGATAAGGATTATACCATTAGGGATTTGATTAAAGGTGAAGTGACCTTTAAAAAGGGCACTGTTGGCGATTTTGTCATATTAAGAAGCACCGGTTTACCCACTTATAATTTTGCAGTGGTGGTCGATGATGCCTTGATGAAGATTACCCATGTTATACGCGGTGATGATCATCTATCCAACACCTTGCGACAGTTGGCGGTTTTTGAAGGGATGGATTACCCCCTTCCTGAGTTTGCACATGTTTCAATGATTTTAGGCCCTGACGGTGCCAGGCTCAGTAAAAGGCATGGGGCGACTTCCGTGGAAAAATACAGGGAAATGGGTTATCTTCCGCAAAGTGTGATGAATTATTTGGCTCTTTTAAGCTGGTCTCATCCTGAAGAAAAGGAAATCATGTCCATGGATGAGATGATCAAAGAATTTACCATAGAACGGGTCAATTCCAGTGCCGCCATTTATGACGAACAAAAACTTCGTTGGATGAACGGGGTTTACATCCGGGAACTGGATGATGATGAATTGACCCGACACGCTAAAAAATACATCATTGAAGCCGGCTTGATGGACGAAATGCATTTTGAATCCAATTACAAATGGATTCGAGAGGCGGTTGTATCTTTGAAGAAAAAAATCCATCAATTTGATGAGATTCCCGAGATGATAGCGGTTTTCTTCAAAGAACCCATTTTTAGGAAGGAATGGGCAGATCAAATCAAAGAAGACGATACCGATCCCGCATTCATTGAACTTTACAACACAGTCAAAGCTGCTGACTCATGGAATATTCCTGATATTTATGAATTGTTTAAACAAGTGGGCAAACGGGTGAAGGTGAATTCCAAAAAGTTCTATCATTTGCTGAGGGTCGTTTTGACCGGTGAAGAAGATGGGCCTGAATTAGTCAACGTCATTCATCTGATTGGAAGGAATCAGATGCTCAAACGTCTTGAACGGGTTGTGGATATCCTATGATACGACTGACTGACACCCTTGCAAAAGAAAAACTGGACTTTGTTCCCTTGGTTGAAAATCAAGTGAGCATGTATGTCTGCGGGCCGACTGTATACAATACAGTTCATATTGGCAATGCCAGGCCTGCTGTGGTGTTTGATGCCTTGAGGCGTTATTTTGAATACAGAGGGTATAAAGTCACCTATGTGATGAATTTCACGGATATTGACGATAAAATCATCAACCGGATCAACGATGAAGGCTGGGATTTTGACCTGATTACCAACACGTTTATTCGGGAATACCTGAGGGATATGAGGAACCTGGGTGTTCGAGATGCCAATGTTCACCCCAGAACTTCTAATTATATTGAAGAGACTATTGTCTTTATACAAGAATTGATTAAAAAAGGACTGGCTTACGTCGTAGAAGGGGAGGTCTTTTACGATGTGACACTTTATGATGGCTATGGTCAATTATCCCATAGAAAACTTGAGGATATGATGTCTGGCGCTAGAATTGAAGTGGATCAACGGAAGAGGAATCCGGGAGATTTTACCCTGTGGAAGCCTGCAAAACCCGGAGAACCCAGTTGGGATAGTCCATGGGGAAAAGGAAGGCCCGGATGGCATATTGAATGTTCTGTTATGGCAACCACTATCTTAGGTGAAACTTTTGACATTCATGCGGGGGGGAATGACTTGATTTTTCCCCACCATGAAAATGAAAGGGCTCAAAGTGAATCTTGTACGGGAAAAGTGTTTGCTCGATATTGGCTTCACAATGGGATGCTTCAAATGAACGGCGCAAAAATGGCCAAGTCTGTGGGAAATATCATTTCCGTTCGTGATGCCCTTAAAAAATACGGACGGGATGCGGTAAGAATGTTTCTTTTTTCAACACAATTCAGAAGCCCTATTGACTATTCCGAGGAGCATTTTGAAGATTGGAAAAAGGCTTCAAACAGAGTTACTGAAGCTCTTTCAAGAGTTGAAGAACTGTTTGAAGGTGCTGTACCCTATTTAAAAAAAGAAACAGAATGGGTAAAAGACAAACGTGACAAATTTGTGGAATACTTAGACGATGATTTTAACACATCCAAGGTACTTTCAATGCTGTTTGACATCGTTAAGGAAATGAATACAACTCAAGAAGAGCAAAGACTGGTGGAAGCTTATTGGATGATCAAAGGAGAATTCGCTGATGTTTTAGGGTTGTTTACTCAGATTCCATCCAAGAAAGAGGATCAAGCACATTCGAAAATTAATGATGTTATGGAGACGTTAATCCAGCTCAGAGCGGATTTGAGGGCTGAAAAAATGTATCAAAAAGCGGATTTTATCAGAGATAGTCTTTCTCAAAAAGGGATCCAGTTATTGGATGGTCCAGAAGGAACAAAATGGCAGATCTGACTGTTTTCATGCAGTCAGTGAATTTGAGGAGGTGAGTGACAGATGAAGCGGTCCGGCGATAAGATGTATTCTTATGTTCACTTTGAAAAAGAGTTAGCACCTGGTTATCATAAAGAGATCAAATTGAAAAAACATGCCCGGGAGGTTGGCGAAGTCTTTATCGAAACCACTTTCAAGCTCCTGAAAAAGGTGGATGATCAGATCAGTGATAAAGATATCGAAAAAATTATCTTCACCCCTGAAAAGGTCAAAAAATGGGAGTTAATGCCCGTTTTACACAAAAAGTTCGAGGAAAAATTTGAACATTCCGATTTGGATGCGATCATCAACAGGTTTGCAGAAGAAGCCTTTAAATGGCATGAACATATCGTCAAAAGGGACGAGGATAATGAATTTTTCAACGCCACCGGTAAAGGTGAATTGGGAAAGGGAGTCATCAATGGAAAATAGAAATTTTTCTGCCGGTGAATTGATCTTCATTCAAGGTGAAACGGACAGAAAGATTTATAAGCTTATAGAAGGCAAGGTGGTTACATACCTTGCCTTTCAGTCTTTAACGATGCTTGATTTGATAACCCGACCACAGTTTATCGGATTCGGGTCATTTACCGGGAATCGAAATGTTTTTACGGCGGAAGCAATTGAAGAAACAACCGTAGCCATTTATGATTTTAATGAGGATAATATCCTTGAGGTACATACCAACCTTGCCAACCAATCTGTTGCTAAAATTATTGCTTTGATCAAACAAGAGGACTTTCACGGCAGAAAGCAATTACTCAAACAAATGGAAAAATTAGATCGGTTTACCGAGCGCTTTTTTACCCGTTTTTATTCATATAACCTGGTAAGAGAAGTGTTGCGTGAATTAACCGAAACCGGGCAAATTAAAAAAATAGAAAAAGGCCAGTATCAGAAAAATACAGAGAGTTTCAACTTAGAGGAGGGATGGTAACATGTCAATTTTAAAGCCTTTTAAGGCTGTTAGACCGAAAATGGAATTAGTTGGAAAGGTGGCCTCAAAACCTTATGATGTGCTGAATTCTGAAGAAGCCAGAGAGGAAGTCAAGGGAAACGATTATTCATTTTTGCACGTTGTGAAACCTGAGGTCGATTTAGATCCAATGGTTGACCCATATGACAAACAGGTGTATCAAAAGGCATCGGAAAACCTGAAAAAGTTCATCGATCAAGGTGTTTTGGTTCAGGAACAAGAGGAACAGCTTTTCTGTTATGAACAGGAATGGCAAGGTCATAAACAGGTGGGTATTGCCGGTTGTTTTTCGGTTGATGAATATCAATCGTCCAAAATCAAAAAGCATGAATTCACAAGAAGGAAGAAAGAAGATGACCGTGTCAACAACATTTTGGCAACAAATGCTAATACCGGCCCGGTATTCTTAACCTATAGAAGTGTTGAACGAATCGATCATTTGATCATGCAAAACACACACAATGAACCACTCTTTGATTTAACCGATGAATACGGTTGCAGACATCGGGTTTTTAAAGTAACCAACAAAGAAGAATTGGTAGAAGCCTTTAAGGATGTGGATTCACTATATATCGCTGATGGCCACCATCGTGCGGCTTCTGCTTCACGGGTAAGGGATATTAAAAGGGATGCTAATCCAAATCATACAGGAAATGAAGAATACAACTTTTTCCTGGCGGTTCTCTTTCCACACAAGCAGTTAAAAATAATGGATTATAACAGAATTGTCAAGGATTTGAACGGATTAAGTGATAAGGAATTTTTTGACCGGGTTAAGGAGAAATTTGAAGTAGCTGAAGAAGGAGACATTTCCTATTCACCTTCCTCCTGCAAGATGTTCGGGTTGTATATCAATAAAAAATGGTATTCACTGAAAGCCAAAGAAGGAACTTTTGATTCTGCCGATCCTGTGAAGTCTTTAGATGTAGCAATTTTGCAGGATAACTTGCTCAATCCGATTCTGGGGATAGAAGATCCCAGATCGGACGAAAGAATTGATTTTATAGGGGGTATCAGAGGTTTAAGGGAATTGGAGAACAAGGTGAACAGCGGCGAATGGAAATGCGCCTTTTCCATGTATCCAACCCTGATGGATCAATTATTGGATGTGGCTGATGCTGATCAAACAATGCCCCCCAAATCCACATGGTTTGAACCTAAACTAAGAAGCGGATTATTCGTACACTTATTGTAAAAGAACAGCCGGGTTTTCCCGGCTGTTTAAGAAAGAAGTGATTTTTTTTGATCCGAACAGTCTACAGTATGGATGCCGGTAGTGATATCCTGAAGATTTGTGATAAATCAGGTGAGATTTTAGTCAATACGGCAAATGCGTTGTTAAAAACGGCATATAACGAAATAACGGCTTACGGGAATAATGCAAAGCAATTATTGGGGAAATTACCTCCAGATTTTCGTTTGATTAAACCTATCAGAGAAGGAAATATCTGTGATTTTGATTCGATGGTTCAACTGCTGCATCTCCTTTTTTTAAACGATAAATCAAAAATAGGGTTGTTTAAGCCGGATTTTATTGTGAACACCTCGATTAACGC
>CAYYNI010000030.1:0-15767 GCA_964472765.1 uncultured Thermotogaceae bacterium
TGATCGTCATTTTTATTTTTCGCAGCCGTCTCCAGTTCATACAAAATTTTGGAAAGTTTTTGGGCCCCCACGCTGGCAGCTACGCCTTTTAATCTATGGGTTTGAAAGAGACATTCTTCCCATTCTTGTTTTTTGATCAGTTCAACAATGTTTTCGGGATCATTTTTGTGTGTAATTTTAAATTCTTCTAAAATGGTTCGGTACAGGCCCTCATCCTCTCCGCAATTGAACATGCCCTCTTGATAATTGATCCCATAAAGGTTTTCTGTTTCACGGTTTTTCGTTTTTGTTATTGGAGTTGATTCAACAGATGTCTTTTCAATTTCTTCGATTTCCTCATCAGAAGGGCTTCTGCGGGGGGGCAGCCATTTGATAAGCATTTCAACAAGTGCATCCATATGAAAGGGTTTAGAAAGATAATCGTTCATTCCCGCTTCCAAACACTGTTCAAGCACGCCTTTAACGGCATGGGCGCTTAATGCGATAATGGGCAAATGTTGATAAAGCCCCGATCCCCTTATTTTTTGGGTGGCTTCATAACCACTCATAAGAGGCATTTGCAAATCCATTAGGACAATATCCACCTCTGTTTCAAAAAGTTTTTCTACGGCCTCTTGGCCGTTATCTGCCAGGATGACTTGTGCGTTGACTTTTTTTAGGTTCTCCACGGCGATTTCTTGATTTAACGCATTATCTTCAGCCAATAATACCCTGATGGGAGTATAGAGTGTTTTCAGTAGGTGAATTTTCATGTTGAGTGATTGAGCTTCGGACTCGTTTGTTTTATCTAAAACATGTTGAGCGTCTATTTGAGAAGTTTTAACCGCTTTGAGCGGGAGAGTAAAGAAAAAGGTGCTCCCATGATTCGGTTGACTTTTTACCTTTATTTCAGACCCCATGGCTTGGACGAGCTTTTGAGATATGGCCAACCCCAATCCGGTACCTCCGAATTTTCTGGTAATCGTGGTGTCCACTTGGGAAAATGCGTTAAACAATTTGTTCAACTGTTCCTCTGTCATGCCGATTCCTTCGTCTTTAACAGAAAAATGAATAGTACACAGATCATCAGAACGCTCAGCAAGTGTGACGTGTAGCTCAACAAAGCCCGCATCTGAAAATTTAATGGCATTACTGAGCAAATTATTGAGAACTTGTCCCAATCTCATGGAATCTCCCAATACCCATTCAGGTAATGATTCATCGATCATCAATTGCAAGGTGAGGCCTTTGTCTCTTGCCTTGACTTCGTGTAAGGCTACCAGTTCCTGTAAAGTTTTAAGTAGGGGGAAGGGAATGTTCTCCATTTCCAATTTTCCCGCTTCGATTTTAGAAAAATCGAGAATATCGTTGATGATCCCCAGTAGAGAATTGGCTGAACGGTTGATTTTTTTCAATGAATCCATTTGGCGCTCATTCAAATCCGAGTCCATTAACAGTTCTGAAAATCCGATGATAGAATTCATCGGGGTTCGAATCTCGTGGCTCATGTTGGCCAAGAATTCCGATTTGATTTGGTTGGCCTTTTCAGCTTCCAGCTTTGCCGCTTGTAATTGATGTGTTCGCTCACTCACCTGTTTTTCCAAATATTCCGAAAAATGTTCGGAGAGTTCTTGCTCCCTAATATACAGATGGCTTAGAACACTGGATTGGGACAGTACCAGGATAAATAATCCCAAAGGCGTGTAATAGCCGTAAGGAACTAATAATTGGCTGTAAAGCATATCGTTGATCACCGTTAAAAAGAAGAAAACAATTCCCATGAAGGAAATCAAGGCCCCTTCTTTTTTTCTGCGGATGCAATTCATCAACACCAGAGAGAAGTAAATCATCCCGACAACCATGAAGCCCATGAAGGTTCGGATGTATTGGGTGAAGAAAAGCGGCGGGGTGAACAAGACGCCCAACGAGAAGATCACGGGAATAGACCAAAAGACAATCACGAGTGCTTTTGCGAATTTCTCCACAAACAGCTGTATGATAAACATGGCAAAAAATGGCACACTCAAATACAGACTGAGATATTCGCCACGAATTAGCCATTCCCAAGATAAGTTCGCCATCCAATTATGTATCAGCAGGTCTTCGGTGAAAAGCAGCCTGATAATGATGGTCGAGCACAAGAGGGCAAAATATAAAGAAGCCTTTTCCTTTTTTCCAATGATAAACAAGATGAGATGATAAAGGGCGATCATCAGTAAAGCGCCTACGATAAAGGCGTTGTAGAAAACATCTCTTTCGCAGATGCGACGCATGAGTGATTCCTCACCGAAATGGATGGCATACCAAATCCCGCCGCTGCGATGATGAAAATTAGAAACGTGAAAGATGATCTCGTTGTCTGTTTGTTGGGGTATCCAGCTAATCAAGGCTGCCCGGTAAGCGGGCTGAGAAGTTTGTTCCGTTTTGCCTGGAACGCCGGCTTGAAATATACGTTTGGAGTTGATCCACATGGTGAGGGCGGTCCCGGCGGCATGCATTCTGAAGGCGAAGGGTTTCCCCAGTGCCTGTTCAGGCAGTTTTAATGTCAGACGATAGGTGCCGAATCCGGTGGCCAAATGCGTTTGGGTGTTCAGGGCAAAGGTATTCCAGTTTCCCGGAACTTGAATGAAATTTTGTTCGGATAATGCCGTTGTCTGGCCTGCTCCCGGTTGACCGGGAAAGAGAAATTGCTGCCAATAGAATTCATATTCTCCCCTCAAATCAAAGATATTTTGCCCATCCAGGCTATATTCGCTTAAGTCCAAAATGCCCTTTTCAACCCCGGCTTCATGAATGAGATGATGCCGAAATGAAGTCAAAAGCATCAAAAGACTGATAGCGATAATTGAAACAACGATGATGATATGTTTTTGATGGATTTGTTTGATTGGTTTGATATTGTTGAAATCTCTTAATTCTTGACTTTTAAAGGCTGCCATGGACGTCTCTCCAGCTGTCTTTTTTCGGATCCCTTTGCCGATAGACCTGTTTATTTACTCGAATGGCTGTTATTAAAAAATTATACCATGCTTTCACTTCTTGGGGGCGTATAATCGGCTTTTTGTTTTTTAGGGAAGAATCTCTCTTTATGGTTTTTTCCGAGTGACCATTTAGGGTTATGCCAACAAAACAGTCCATTGATCATCCCGATCAGACTAATGTTTGAAGATAGTGGTCGATGATGGTTTGAACAAAACCGGTAACATTTTCCGGCAGCTTAAAGGGGTCGAAGTAGTCTGCCCTGTCCGTTTCAATGTGATCGGGGGTGATGAATCCAGAATAATCCCGACAGGTATAGATGGCGGCGACATTGTAAACCTCGTCTCCGTTTGGGTAGATATAGTGCATATGGGCTCCTGAAAAAACATCCAGCAACGACAGCTTCCCTGCTTTCAGACCAATCTCCTCCATGGCTTCCCGCCTGGCACAATCTTCCAAATCCTCTCCCGGTTCCATGGATCCCCCGGGAAATCCCCAGTTTAAGGTGGCCTTGTTTTGAATCAAAAGGATTGAGTTTTCATCGTTGACAAAGATTATGGCAGAACCCACTTGGATTAGGGGGATTTGACCGACCTTTTTTCTTAAACGCATCATATAACCGTTCATTTGACTTCCCGCAGCTTTGTTTGGCATATCTTATTATAATTCCATCTGGTTGAGCAATTCTTTCAGCTTTTTCATTTCTTCAAGGGTTAATGTGACGCCTTTTCCCATCTTGGCGTGTTCGGGTGCCCAATCCCGTATATCGTATTTGGGTTCTCTCTCATTCCAGCTGATGAGCGATACTTCTTTTTTCCAGCCTGTTTTACTTTCCGAAAGTGTTCCGAAGGTCTTTACCATTTCATACTTGAATTCTGCCATGTTTCCTCCTTTAAGTCCTTTTATGATATGCTGCGATTATAGCATGGTTAGGCTGAAAATAGGCCGTTTCAACTTTGTTTGCGCACTTTGAGTGGCGATTTTTTAGTTTTCGGTCAATCATACCAGCTTTTGATTTTTGGAGCACTTATCGAAAACTTTTATTGCATTTTTGACATTAAACGGTATAATTGTTGTGTAAAATATATTCATACCTTTTATCGGATGGTTATTGGATTTTTAGGCCTTTCAACCAAAATATGATGCAGGAGAAGAGCTGTTCATGTCAATGGAATGGATTCAGAATCAATCAAGCCAGGAAAGAATATGGTTGGACAGAATGATGGATGTGAGCCAGATTGGGTTTTGGCAGCTTGATCTGAAAACAGGCCATTTTCATTGCAGTGACGAAATATACCGGATATTGGGGTTTTTACCGGAGGAATTTCAACCGGCTCTGGAAAGCTGGCTGTCACTCTTGCATGACGATGATCGAAGTCTGATTGACGCTATTATCGCAGAACAAACACAAGTGCCTCATCCGTATACCGTTGAATTTCGTTTAAGGTGTAAAGACGGTCGTTACAAATGGATTTTAGTCAGTACCAAACCCTTTACCCAGGATGAAAACGGAGAAAATCAAGTTTTGTTCGGCGTTTATCGGGATATCACCGAGAGCAAACGCCAAAAGCAGGAACTGATTGACCAGTTGAAATTTATTTTAGAACCTGAAATGAACGAAGACCATCTGACCCTTTCGGATCTTCTGGATATCGAATCAACTCAAAGCCTCATGGACAAATTCTATGAAATAGCGAACATCGGCATGGCTATTCTGGACTTAGAGGGAAATGTTCTGGTCAAAACCGGGTGGCAGGATATTTGCACTCAATATCATCGCATTCATCCCGAAACAGTACAGAAATGCCTGGAAAGTGACCGATATTTATCCGATGGCGTAGAGAAAGGGCAGTTTCGGCTTTATAAATGCAAGAATAACCTATGGGATATTGCCACGCCTCTATATATTGGCGACAAAAAACTCGGAAATCTCTTTTTCGGGCAGTTCTTTTTTGATGATGAGCAGGTAGACACCGAATTCTTTAGACAACAAGCCCGTCGATATGGATTTGATGAGGCCAAATATCTTCAAGCCTTAGAAAGGGTTCCACGGTTTAGCCGAAAAACCATTGAAAAGACCATGGCTTATTACATTGACCTTTTAAACCTCCTGACATCTCTGTCTTTCAGCCGTATCAAAATGGCCAAACTGACCGAGGAGAGCAAAATGAGGGAACAACAGTTTCGTGCTATTTTCGAAACGGCCACGGATTCCATATTCATCAAAGACCGTGATCTAAAATATATCCGTGTGAACCCCGCCATGGAAAGACTTTTCGGTAAAAAAGCCGAAGAGATTTTGCTCCTTTCGGACGCTGAATTATTTGGCCAGCAAGCAGGCGAAAAAGTAATAGAGAAAGACAGGCGAGTTTTAGAGGGGGAAACCCTGGAGGTTTTTGTTACCAAGCCTGTTAACGGTGTTTTACACAGTTTTCATACCATCAAGGTACCTTTACGGGATAAGAATGGCGAGATCAACGGGTTATGCGGTATCGCCAGGGATATCACGGAAAGAAAACAGGCTGAAGATGCCATCCGGAGCAATCGAAATCTTCTGGATGCCATCATTAATTCCCTTCCCGGAGCTCTTTTGGTCATTGATGCGGATTTCAATATTATCTTGGCCAACAAAAGCCGAATCAATTTCGGTTTGAATCAATATGATTTGATCGAACAAGTGCAAGGGAAAAAATGCTATCAGGTCTTTTTGAATCGAAGTCACCCCTGCCCATGGTGTGCGATTGAAAAGGTCTTAAAAACAGGAATGCCGCATTTTGAAACAACGACCCCTGATGATCCCAGAGAAAAATATGCCGGCAAGGCTTTGAAGATAATAGTCACTCCGTTGAAAAACGAAGACGGGACGATCAAGGGAGCAGTGGAATACGGACTGGAAGTGACCGAGCTCAGAGATGCAAAAAACAAGGCGGAAGCTGCCAACAAAGCGAAAACTCAATTTTTAGCCAACATGAGTCATGAGCTGAGAACCCCGCTCAACGGCGTGATTGGCTTTAGCGAAATTTTAAAAGGGTCAGGACTGGACGATGGGCAAAAAGAATTTGTGGATATTGTCCTGCAATCGGCCAAAAACCTGCTGTCGTTGATCTCGGATATCCTTGATTTTTCAAAGATCGAATCCAATCGGTTCGATTTAATTTTGGAGAAAGCCGATATAAGAGAGCTTATTGAAAAGACTTTGGAATTGGTGAGTGTTAAAGCAAAAGAAAAAGGCATCAGGATGATCAAACAGATCGATGAGGATATTCCAAGGGTGGTTATGGTTGATTCGTTGCGGTTTAAGCAGGTTTTACTCAATCTCCTTACTAACGCCACGAAATTTACCGAAAAAGGACACGTCCAATTCAGCGTCAAAAAAGTGTGGATGAATGAAGAAGAAAAACAAATCAAACTTCATTTTTCAGTTCAAGATACGGGTATCGGAATCAAGCCTGAACATCAGGGGGTTATCTTTGAAGCTTTCAACCAGGTGGACATGTCCATTACAAGAAAATATGGGGGAACGGGTCTGGGACTTTCCATCTCAAAGCAGTTACTGAAAAAGATGGGCAGCACCCTTCATTTAAGCAGTTCTCACGGAAAGGGCAGTCATTTCTTTTTTGACCTGTTGCTTGACTATTGGGAACCAGATACAGCTGAAACTGAGAATGAGCCGGTTATTTTAACTGAAAAAAACAACACAATCGATTCATTGGCAGGAAAGAAAATATTGATTGCCGAAGACGATGAAATTAACATGAAATTGGCCAAAATTGCACTGGCAAGGTTTTCAAAAGAACTGATTCTGATTGAGGCCAAAAACGGAGAACAAGCCTTTCAACTCTATCAGAAACATCGACCCGACATCATCCTGATGGATGTTGTGATGCCTGAAGTAGATGGTTATCAGGCAACGGCAAGAATCCGCCAAATCGATTCACAAATTCCTATTGTTGCTATGACGGCAAAGGCATTAAAAGAAGACAAAGCGATTTGCCTGTCCATGGGGATGAACGATTACATCACCAAACCCATTTCTTTGGAGCAATTAAAAGAGACCATCATCCGATACCTTTAATTCAATCTTAAGTGTTTCATGGGATCCTTTCCAAAATAATTGTAAGAAAACCAAACTTAATTTCGTTATATATAGTGTACTTTACAAAGGGTCATCACCTGATACCTATTGATTTGACAAAGTTCACTAAAACAACTATAATGACATTAAGCACAATAAAAATAGAATAAAACAAACAAGGAGGAGACTACATGAGCGAATATCATGAAGACAATCTGCCGGAAGAGGCGAAAGAGTATCATCGAATCATCAAAAGTGTTATTGAGGAATTAGAGGCGGTGGACTGGTACAATCAACGTGCGGCGGCAACTTCCGATCCCACAGTTAAAGCGATTGTTGAGCATAATCGGGATGAAGAAATCGAACATGCCTGCATGGGGCTTGAATGGCTGAGACGGAATAACAGTGTTTGGGATGCCAACATGAAAGAATTTCTGTTCACTCAGGGAGAAATCACCGAAATAGAAGAAGGCGGCGCATCTGAAGAAGCATCTCCCGCAAGTGGCGCTTCAGACGGATCACTTGGCATCAAAGGCAAAAAGAAGAAATAAAGGAGAGGATGATGATGGCTAACCTAAAAAGACATGTTGCACCGATAACCCAGCAGGCCTGGGATTTTATAGATGAAGAAGCTCGCCGGGTATTAAACCTGAAATTAACCGCAAGACAAGTGGTGGATTTTGTCGGTCCCAAGGGAATGGACTTTGCCGCAGTCAATACGGGCAGAAAAGTGGAATTGGGAGAAAAATCCATCAGCGGGGTAAAATATTCCAAAAGACAAGTGCTGCCCATGGTGGAGATTGAAGTTCCTTTTAGACTCAAAATCGATGAAATCGAATCCCTCATGAGAGGGGCACAAGATGTGGACACCGATTCACTCATTGAGGCGGCAGAAAAGATCGCAAAAGCTGAAAACCGGGCGATTTTCAACGGTTTATCCGATGCAGGTATTATCGGTATCCTCCCGGTTTGCGAAAACGAACCCGTTCAGGTGGATGACGATTTGGTCAAGCCGGTAGCGGAAGCCGTCAGAGTGTTGGATGATCAGGGGATCGGCGGCCCTTACAATTTATTGGTGGGTGAAAAACTGCGTGCGTTACTTTACAAGCCCAATGACAAAGGGTATCCTACCAAGAGAAGGCTTGAAAATCTCCTTGAAGGCGACATCCTGTTTGCCCCGGACTTGGAGGATAAAGGTCTTGTAATTCCCGTCAACAGCGAAGATTTTGAATTCATCGTTGGCCAGGATATCTCCGTTGGCTATTCCCATCAGGAGGGGGATGAACTGGTGTTTTTCCTCATTGAATCCTTCACCTTCAGAGTCAACGCACCGGAATCATCCGTTGTCCTGAAATAAAACGATAAGTTATTTTATAAAGTAAAAAAGCACACCACAGACGGTGTGCTTTTTTGTTATCGGGCGATTCTCTCAGCACAAATGGGCCCAATCATCCCGTGTGGCTTCACGTCAAAAAAGCGTATAATAAGGATAATCTGAACCGGGAGGTTGAAAATGAACGTTACATTCAAGGAATTGAGGGAAAATGAAATCGTGGATTTCATTCGTCTGCGCAACCATGTATATCCTGCATTTACAGCAGTGACTCAGGATATGGCGCACACTGTCGAACGTTATCGGCAGTTTTTTGCCAAAGAAACCGTTACACCCATCGGGGCTTATTCAGAAGATCAAAAGTTGTTGGGTGTCATGATCCTGTTCGATTTTATCATCAATTACCGGGGCAGGTTCGTTAAAACCGGTGGAATTGGCGGTGTAGGCGTGGACTTGGCATACAAAAAACAGCACATTTGCCGGGATATGATCCAATACGGCCTTCGTCATTTTTTAAAAAAAGAGGTTTACAGTTCCGTTTTGCACCCTTTCAGAGTGGATTTTTACAAAAAGATGGGATTCGGGTTGCTCTCGCCCTTTTACAGATACCGGATGCCCACCCAAAGAATCCCCCAAGGGGATCTCTCCAACACATGTGTTTTCCTCAACGAAACGGATATTCAGGCCATAGCCGAATGCTATGACGAACATTTCCGCATCACAAACGGTGAAATCAAGCGAAATATGGACTGGCCCAAAGCCATGCTCAAAAACCAAAACAACATTGTCGTGGGGTACAAGGAAGGCGAAAAACTCATGGCCTATGCCATCTGCACTCCGGTTAAATTATCCGACGACAATTTTTTAAGGCACGATCTAAAAGTCAATGAAATGATCACCCTGAACCGTGTGGGAAGAAAAGCCATCATGGGATTTTTAAGAAACCAGGCCGATCAATTTGAAAATGTCGTGTTTGTCACTCAAGACGATACTTTTTACCAGCCATTCGACAACCCGGCCGATGACTCGAAAGCCTTGTTCCCCTTTGCCAATCACGCCATGGCCGGTGCCAGCACCGGTTTGATGTTTAGAATTCTTGATACCAACGCCTTTTTCAGCCCATTACAAGCACAATCCCATCACAAAGAGGGGGCAATTGTCTGCTTGTTTGAGATAGCCGAACCCTTCATTAAAGGAAAAAATCAATCGTTCAAATTGTCCGTTGGCGAAAATGGCTTCCATCAAACGACGCAAGAGGAGCAACTCAGAATCAAACTGTCGATTCCGGATTTTTCCGCCATGGCTTTTGGGGCTGTTCCACTGAAAAAGCTGGTGGAATACGGACTGGCTGAAAGCACAGATAATTCACTAATGCAAGTGGTTTCCCGTTATTTTTCCGACTGTGAAAAGCCTTCCTATCATGTCGATTTTTAAGATTTGACCGGTTCCTATTCAACATTCTTTTTTACTTTGATCTGCTCACTCTCATCGTGTAAGGGGTTCCAAACTTGGGCGAAAAAGGGATTGTGTTTTGCGATTTCGGGGTAATTCCAGGAATCACTTTCACAGACAGGGCACCAATGGCCGGATTTGAGGATCAAATATGGGGTGGCGTCAAATGTGTGGCCTTGATGGCATTGCCATTTCAACGGGGTGTAGAGATCTCCGGCGTTCATGTCAGGCGACAGGCATTTGCCCCCTCTGAAGGCGGCGGCCTCTTTCATGTCTTTTAGGGATAGATCATATGCGGGCTTGGATTCATCGTATCCGTGATTCAAAAAGGTCGGGGTTTTGGAAGGCTGGATGAGCCGGTAGCCTTCTTCCCAGCTTTTGATCCGGGCTTTTTTTTCCAAGGAGCCGAAAAAGGCTTTGATCCAGTCATCTTTTCCTTGTTGGACCATCCATTCGGGTCCCCTTTCGTCATATTTGATCCGTTCGTAGGTTTTTTTCAGTTGTTTGCCCGATGGCAAAAGCAGGTTGATCAAGGGGATGGCTCGCAAGACATTGAGTGCTTTATTGGCCTTTTTAAAGTATTCTTCCGGTGATGTGGACCGGAAATGCACGATGTCGTTGAGTTCATCCGAATCGGTGTACCACTGGCCGTGAAAGTTAAACAGGGCAAAATCCCTGGGGTCGAATACTTCCTGAATGGTTAATCCCAAGGCTTGCAACGTTTTTCCCATCAGTTCGTGGTTTGCCAGTCGCCAAGGCTCTCCGCCCCCGATGTTATAACATCGTTTCCAAAAACTCTCCGGTACCCATTCTTCGCAAACATTGGCCATGAGTGTGCCCGAATCCTCAGCGGTGATCCATTCCAGGACGTTGTTGAAATTTTGGTGGAAGACGATGGGGTCTTTCAAGCCAGCTTTGTTGATTGGCAATAGACCCGTTTGCCTGAGAGAGACCCATCTGTTCAATCCGGACTCGATAACGGCCCGTTCGGAAGCGACCTTCGAACAACTGTAATAATCAAATATCGACGGCTTGATGGGATCGCCGCATCTCCCCCAGTGGATGGGCGGCATTCGGCATCCGGTCTCACCCACGGTTCCGATATAAACCAGGGCAATCTCGTCTTGATGTGCCTGTTTTTTTATGGCGTTGATGATATTGACAGTAGAGCCGTAGTTGATGTCCATGCAGGCCTTTGGGTTCTGATCGGCCATGGGGGAAACCAAAGCTCCGATATGCAGAACGATGTCAACGTCTCGGATACATTGCTCAATCATGCTGGAATCACGCAAGTCGCCATAAACGACTTCCAAATCGGCTGATTTTTTGTAACCGGCTATTTTGCGCCTTTCTCTTGCCGTGTCCAACACCAGTGTTCGAATCGTGAATCGCTCGCTTCTATCGAGTAGCTCTTGAAGGGTATGAGAACCCATGTTACCGGTGGCGCCCGTTAAAAAGACCCGTTTCTTTTTGCCCATGTCGCTGATTGACACCTCACATTTATCTTTTAAAAGATGATTATCTAATCCGATGGCTGATAAGGGGCTGAATCATTTGCAAAGATTTGAAGCGAATGGGCTAAACGGTGATAACCCCTTTAAACACCTGAACAGCATCCCCCGTGATTCGGATGTGCTTGTCTGAGGAACAATCCAGGTACAAGAAGCCCCCTCTTTTTGACGCCTGATAGGCTTTCAGTTCTGTTTTTTCCAAAATTTGGGCCCATAAGGGTCCCAATACGGTGTGGGCGGAGCCTGTAACCGGGTCTTCGTTAATGCCTTCCCATGGGACAAAGGTGCGTGAGACAAAGTCGTAGTCTTCGTTGTTTGACCGGGCGGTGACAATGAGCCCGTGTATGTCAAAATCAAAATCCATCTGTCTAAGTTGGTGAAAGTCCGGATCCAGTGTTCTTACATCGGATTCGTCATCCAGAAGCAGACAAACAAATCCGCTGCTTTGCGAGTAGTATTCCTTGAAGGGTTTGCTGTAATTCAAGGCAAAGGCCAATTTCTCATGGGACGGTGTTTCAACGGGTTTATTCAACGGGAATTCCAGGGTTATTCTGTTTCCATCGCAAAAAGCCTTTAATATGCCGCTTTTTGTCCGGAAGGTTAATTCCTTTCTGTCACAGTAGTCATGGGTCAGAACAAAGGATGCCGATAAGGTGCCATGACCGCATAGGGGAACTTCCACTTCCGGGGTGAACCATCTCAGATCGTAAATGCCTTCATCTTCAGTGGCAACGGCAAAAGCCGTCTCGGAGAGGTTCATTTCAGCAGCAATCTGCTGATAGAGTTTGTCTTCTAAGGGTTCGCCTAATACACAGACCCCTGCCGGATTTCCTTTGAAAATCTCGGTTGTAAAGGCATCAATTTGATAAATACCCAAATTCATATTATCCCTCCAGTTTTTTTATTGACTTTCTTCATAAAAATCGATTGTCGCATTCGTCTAAAAATCGTCGAAAACAATTCGTTTTTCTACCTGTTTTACTTTATGCGGTTAGGATCGTCAAAATCTCTTTCAGGGCATGGATTTGATAGGTCGGTACAATGGGCAATTCCGGCTCGCTGTGATTGTAATTATACCAGCAAGTGTCAATGCCGAAATTGATCCCCCCCTGTATATCCGACGAAAGGGAATCACCAATGATGAGCACACTTTTTTTATCCCGATGCTTGGCCAAAGACAAGGCATACTCAAAGAAAGCCGGATCGGGTTTACTGACACCGATGTCTTCTGAGACCACCATGCCATGATGATAGTCCTTGATGGCGGAATTTTCCATCCGGGCGTATTGAACTTGCTTGATTCCGTTGGTGACAATCACCACGGTATAGTGTTCATACAGGTACTTGATGATCGACTCGGCATCTTTAATCAGAAAAGAAGACTGCCCTAAATACCTTAAATAGGTTTGGCTGAAATCTTTCGCCCGAATCGTTAAGGCATGTTTTTCAAAAAGGGCATTGAAACGTTCCAGGGAAAGCGCCTCTTTTGTGATTTGCCCCTTTTCCAGTAATTGCCACATGGCTTTGTTGATGGCCCGGTAGTCGTTTTGGATTTGCTCCAAGTCCTTTGTCACGCCGAAGTCTTTCAGGCTGCTTTGCAAAGCGAACGCCTCCGCTTTGTCGTAATCGAACAATGTGTTATCCGCATCGATGAGAATCAATTTATACATGAGACGACACCCTCCGTCATGGTTATCAGATTGATTATAACAGAAAAAGGGGCGATCGGTCGAAAAAACAGAACCCGTCGAATCCGATTCATATACCGAATCAAATTCGACGGTTTTTTTACTGACTTGCTTTTGGGGAAAATTTGTTCATGATAATCAACGATGCAACAAACAGCATGCCCGCCAGACCAGCCAATGAAAGGAAGGAAACCTTAAAGGAAGTCAGTTCCGCAATCCATCCAAAGACCGGGAAAAGGGCAATCATGATGATGCTGAACAGCATGCTTTCAATGGATATAATCGTTGCCCGCTGATGGGAGGGGATGTTCTGGTTCAAAAAATTATTGAAAGAAACGAACATGCCCGATTCTCCCGCCATGACCAAAGTCAGGGCAATGACCGTTATCAGCGATGTTTCTTGACTGAATCCGGAAAAAGAGATTAAAAAAATGCCTACAAAAATAATCAGTGCAAAAAACAAAAACGGGTATTTGGCAAAATTGCCCAATTTAAATCGTTTTAAGGCCGCTTCGATACGTGTGATATTGAAAGAAAGCAGTGCCCCACCGGCAGAACCGATGGCCAAATAGACCCCGATGGTTGCCACGCTCAACCCGGTACTTTTCCAATAGTTCTGAATATAGTAGAAAATCACCGTGGTGAATGCCGAGAGGGTGGTAGTGAATAGGGCCAGTGAAGCGATAACCCGTTTTGAAAAAAGTGTTTTAAAACTCTCATAGGTGTGAATGAGAAAATTTTTAACAGAATGTTCGGAATTGACTACCTTTTCGATAGGTGGCTCGTAGAAGGTCATGGCAAGGACAATGGCCATCACGGATACCACAACGGCGCTCATAAAGGCCAGCATAAAACTTTTTTCGCCCAATAGGCCACCAACGATGAGGGAAAAAATGGATGCGGTTTGAAAAATGGCCTCCAGATTTCCCGCCACTTTGGTGTAGCCTTTTTCCTCTTTAATCACTTTCAAGGAATCAAACACCAAGGCTTCTCCCGATCCCGACTCCAGATTATACGAAAGAGCTGAGAAGAAAAAAGAGCAGGCAAACATCCAGAAGGTGTTTGAAAAGATCAAGATGAGCAATGAGACCAAGCCGGCTATTCTTCCCGCTACCCGGCTGGCCTTTCTTCCCAATAAGTCGGCGATGGCTCCGGTGGGAACCTCCATTATCAGAGAACAAACGTGAAAGAAACCTTCCAGCATCCCAATTTCCAAAAGGTTCATTCCCTTATGCGCCAGATAAATCATCCACAGACCGTGAGTCAAGTTTAGGCTGTTAACCAGTGAATACCAATAATTCTTTGTAATGTTTTTTTTCAGTTTCAATTCTATTTGATTCATGATTATTTTTCCTCCAAAAAAAAACCACGACTTACGCCGTGGTTTATATCTTAAATGACCATTGTAATCTAACAGTTACACCAAACCAGGCGGCATTATCCCTCTATCAGTTTTCGGTGTTCCTGAAATAACATGTCCAAAAACCACTTGAATTAACATCCGGGATAATCCTCCTTCAAATTTTCTCAACAGATAATAACACAAAGGGGTGTAAAGAGTCAATTTTATTTTTATCATGCGATTTTGATATACTACAAGGTTAAAGGGAAAAAAAGGGGAGGCTTTTTTATGCGTGAGAGGACAAAAAACATCATCGGTTGGATCGGGGTGACCATTACATTGGTCATTTCCAGCCTTTGGTCGTATTGGGGAGCCATTGAGAATTTTCATGAGGGAATGTATTCGGTCTCAGGCTGGGAGAATCTGTTTATGTTTCTTTTTCAATATTTGCTGTTTCCCATTATTTTCATTGGCCTTGCCTTGAGTGGTTTAAAGTGGAAGTGGACGGGGCTGTTTTTGCATGTGGGGTTGGGTTTGTTTTCATTGTATTTCTTTCGAGGGGCTCATTTCACTGTGATTGGTCTCATGATTGTGATGCCTTTGGCCGTTTTGGGATTGCTTTATTTTTTTGGGGAACCGAAGCCTAAAAAATGGGCATATCGGTTGATTATAGCCATTCCCCTGATCATCGTAGTCGCCTGTTCTATTCCCCTGGCTATTCGAAACAGCCAACGGATAAACGATGGCAATTTCGGTTTGCAGGTCATTGAAGGCAATGGTGTGACCCTGGCCTGGGCCCCCAGGGGGCCGGGATGGCCGAACAAAGGTGTTTCGTGGCATGAGGCTGTCGAGACCTGCAAATATCTGAGTGAAGACGGAACGCAGCTTTTAGAGGATGAACAGAATTTGTGGCGATTACCCACTGTGGAAGAAGCGGTTCGATCGATGATGCTTCATGGGGAAAATGCCGGAGGGGTTTGGAACGAACAAAAATCGTTGGCTCAATATGAACACACCCCTGACAAAGAGTCCCCGCTTTGGGATGTCCATTCCCAAGTGATTTATTACTGGACGGCAAATCCTGCCAAGGACAATCCGGAAGATGCCTCTATCATCGTTTATCATGGGGCAGTGTATGAAAGGCGCAAAGAAAGCAGTCCCAGTTATCTCAGTTTCAGGGCGGTTAAGGATATGGATCAATAGGACGGTGCTGTTATAGATACGCTGCCCGGTTTCTGCCGTTCTCTTTTGCCCTGTATAAAGCCTTGTCCGCTTTTTTGATGAGTTCTTCAGGTGAACTTTCCTTAATGGGCATGATGGAGGATGCCCCTAAACTGACGGTGACGTAATCGGAGGCTTCGGACAATTCATGCGGAATTTTTAACGATTCCACGTCTTTACGGATGTT
>CAYYNI010000031.1:0-15746 GCA_964472765.1 uncultured Thermotogaceae bacterium
ATATATACTACTTATAATATTATTTAATAATATAAAATATTAATCTATTATTATATATAATATATATTTGATATATACTTTAAATATAAGAATACTAATAATGATTCGAACATTATTTTCAATTTGGTCGTGAGAACATTTTTTTATTGATTCCATTCGTTTCAAAAGGCTATTCAATAAAAAAGATATTTTGGCTGATTATATTCTTCAAAATAAATATTTCGACTATCATTTTCTAAGTTATTTTAAGCCGCATTCTTTTTAATTTGAATGAGTATTATCAGATTTATTCCAAAAATCAAAAATGCATTTAGATGAATATTACTTAGCTTCTTTATTCAAAAATTATTTTAGGCTACAAGTCTTTTATTGTTTATTCGTGATAGAAATATTTTACTTCATGAGTTTTTACAGAATGGAAAAACTCATGAAGTAAAAAAAACACTGATTACAAAGTGCTTCTTATCACAGCGTTTTTTAAAAAAATATTTGTCGCTAAAGAATATCAGGCTTTTTTGATATGCATTAATGAGATGTATAAATATGCTTTGAGGCCATTTAAAATGCTAATTTCGCCAATTACGACGCAACAAAATTAGTTATTTTGTTGCGTCATCAGATTTATCTAGTATTTTTGACCATAACTCTTCAGAAGAACTTGCATTTACCAGCCCGTTTTCAAATAATGTGTTGATAAAATCTCCTGCGACCCATTTTTTTTGATCGTCGTTTGCGAATTTCTTATAGATTGTAGTTAATATATCAACGCCTAATTTGTTTTCAGAAGTTTGATTCTTTTGATAAATATGCTTTTTTAAAGCACTTTGGAGTTCTTCCTCGTGGGAGATGTCTCTAAGGTCCGCTTCTTCAAAATCGATAACATCGATAAGAGATCTGAGAAAAGTCGCTTTGGTTATTCTTTCGTTTTCTTTTGTCCGCTCTCTGCTGGCCATTACAATCGCCACGGCTTTAGATAATTTCTCTATTTGTTCAATTCTTATAGGAACGTTGAGTTGAACGGTTTTCCCCTCCATTTTATCCACTCCTTATTTATAATATAGTCGATAATATCATAATATTGAATAAAGCACAAATCTATAATAAATATATTCTATATATAATAATTTATATTAATATATATATAGAATATTATTATATATACTAATATTATACTCCTCCTATTATAAAATATATAATATATAGATATATTATAAAATAAGTATTCTATTGGTTTTTTTGAATCGCTTTTTCTATTTTAATTACTCATCGGCTAAAAAAGAAAAATAGAATTACATGAAAAAACTTTCAATTATTTGAGTTGGATATAAATTGAAAAAATGAGATTAATTCAACTTATCATATAAACATGTTATGCAAAGATTACTTTTGAATTGCCTATTTTGTTTAAATTTGCAAATCAGATATAATAGGTTGTAGAATCATAATCAATAAACAATGAAGCCAATCATGTTGATTTTTTGTTATATTAGCTAAAGGGGGAAACAAATGACGAACGAGAGATTTAAAGCGGAGAAAGAAAGGCTAGAAAACCTTTCGGATGAACAGTTAAACGATCTATTTTGGAAGAAGGCGGATGAAATTGTAAATCCTCTGATCGACCTAGCACAAACTCACACTTCTCCTTCAATTGAGAGGTCTGTTTTGCTTAGAATGGGGTTCAATTCTCTTGAAGCAAAAAAGATTGTAGAGGGTATTTTCGAGCGGGACCTTCTTGGAAAAGGAGCAGGAAAGATTTTGTTGGAATTAGCTAAACAATCTAACAATGATTATCTCACTTATGGGAAAGAACTTGCTCAAGGCTCCCATTGGGAAGAAATGGACAAACTCTACAAAGGAGTCTGATGATATGAGCTTGGAAAAAAGCACCAAAATAAACGTAGACGAAATTTTAAAAGACTTGAAGAATTACAGGCCAAAAAGAAAAGGATGGACTTGGAGGAAAAAAGTTGAAAATGCAAAGGTAGGCGGGTACGAATTCACAGATATCTCTGAGAATTTAAAAGAATCCATACCTTTACCACCGGCAAAGTTCTTTGGAAACATAGATCCTCAACCTCAGGAAATTATCACATCCGAAATTGCATCAGGGCGTTTTGAAGATGATATCAGACGCATGAGGATGGCAGCTTGGCATGGTGCAGATCATATTATGGTAATTAGAACACTGGGTCAATCGCATTTTGATGGTTTGATTGAAGGTTCTCCTGAAGGAATTGGAGGAATTCCAATTACCCGAAAGCAGTTACGAGCGACTCGAAAGGCACTCGATTTGATTGAAGAAGAAGTAGGTAGACCTATCAATTTTCACTCCTATGTTTCAGGAATTGCCGGACCAGAAGTAGCCGTCCTATTTGCTGAGGAGGGTGTAAATGGCGCCCATCAGGATCCGCAATATAACGTTCTATATCGAGGCGTTAATCCTATTAGATCGTTTGTAGATGCAGCTGTTGCCAAGAAGATTATGTCATCAGCAAACATTCTTCAAATCGATGGTGCTCATAATGCAAATGCTTCTTCTAAAGTGGCATGGAAGGTAATGCCTGAACTCCTTGTTCAACATGCCATTAATTCATTGTTTTCTGTGAAGGCTGGGATGAAAAAAGATTTGATTGCTTTATCTACAGTCCCCCCTATGACTGCACCATCTCCAGAATTTCGTTTAAATTTTGTTTATGCATTAACCTTGAGGGACTTATTCAAAGAATATAAATTTAGAGCACAAATGAATACACGTTATATTGAATCAGATTTGTTTGATGCGACAAGAATTCACGTGTTAGACACCGTATTAAGTCGTCTCACGAAAGCTGATATTCAGTCCACCATTACACCTGATGAAGGAAGAAATGTTCCTTGGCATATCAATTCAATCAGAGGTGTTGAAACGGCCAAGCACACACTTGTTGCAATGGATGGTATTAAAGATTTGGTAGAACCGAAAATGGAAAATCTTAAAGAATCAATTCGAGATATGAAAATTAGGGCTATTCTTTATATGCAAGACATAATTGATAGCGGTGGCTATTTTGAAGCTGTTGAAAAAGGATTTTTTGTGGATTCAGGTTTTTTCCCGGAACGAGTAGGTGACGGAATAGCTCGAAAGAAAAACGGCGAATTAGGGGCGAATACAGTAGTGAAACGTGAGGATGATTATTTTGCGCCTGTTTGTAATCACTTTGGTTTTAATAAAATTCCTGAAGGTCTTGTGAAGGCTTGTGATGTAATCGGGGGTTGTACACTTGATGATCCTGAAAAGATTCAATATATTAATGAGTTAGATGAAACTGATAATGTTTCAGTGAGAATGGAATCAAACAGAGAAGCCGACGAAAAAGGGTTGCTTAAACCTGAAGTGGAATGGAAAAACGACGGGTTAATTCAAATAGACATGACCATTCCAGATAATCCGGATGTTGCTGAAGCAGCTGCGTTGGAAATTTGCAATCGTTTAGGATTGGAAGAAGCGACTGTTATTTCCAAAACAGTTCTACATCCTGCAGAGGGTTCTTATATAGAATTGAAAGCCAAAGTTCCATTCTTTATTGACCGAAACACGTTAAAAATACCTGAAAAACCTGAGATTTTATCGGCTGAAGAGATCACTGAATATGTACACCAACATCCGATTCATGTCGTTGCAGGAACAATTGGTAATGATGAACACTCGGTTGGTATGCGAGAAATTCTCGATATTAAACATGGTGGAATCGAAAAGTTTGGTTTGTCTTATACTTATTTGGGTACTAGCGTTCCTATTGAAAAACTAATAGATGCAGCTATTGAAATAGGGGCTGATGCAATCTTATCCAGCATGATCATTACACATAACGATGTTCACTTAAAAGGCATGAAACAAATCGATCAATTATGTAAAGAGAAAGGAATACGACATAAAGTGATACTAGTATCCGGTGGAACTCAGATAACTAATGATATTGCTATTGATAGTGGTATGGATGCTGGTTTTGGAAGGGGAACACATGGAATTGATGTCGCAAGTTTTCTTGTGAAAGCACTTATAGAATTGAGGAAGTGATATGGTGAATTTTGATCTGATTCAAATGGAATTTCCTGAAGATTGCAATGTCATAGTAGGTCAATCGCATTTTATAAAAACCGTAGAAGACATATACGAAACTATTGTGACCGGAGTTCCTGGCATGAAATTTGGCTTAGCCTTTAACGAGGCATCGGGACCGTGTTTGGTAAGAAAAGAAGGAAATGACGATGAACTAATGGACATAGCGGTAAAAAACGCCTTGGCTATTGGAGCCGGACATCTCTTTATTCTGATCATCAAAAATGGCTATCCAATAAACATTCTAAATGCTTTAAAGAATATTCAGGAAGTCTGTGGGATTTTTGCGGCTACAGCAAACCCTTTGCAAATAATCATTGCTGAGACAGATCAAGGAAGAGCCGTTTTAGGAGTAGTAGATGGTTTCATACCAAAAGGTGTCGAAAAGAAAGAAGATATCGCCAAGCGAAAAGAATTTTTGAGAGAAATAACCGGTTATAAAAGGTAAATAAAAGGCGGTTTAAGCCGCCTTTTATTTATATTGATTTAAGGGAATGTCCCCAATATAAATTGTCGAGGAAGCTGATTCCTCAATATCAAAATAGTAAATATGATCATGGTTTCCCAATCTTGTCACATTGATTAAATATCCTTGCTCGTTCTTTATAGCTGGTAAAATTGAATCATTGGTTTGAATATACCCTCTGATTAATCCTGTTCCAAAAAGCTGTTGTAAAAACACTTCAAATCCTTCATCATTAACCATAACGATGGCTTGGTTGTTGTTTATCGTGATCTGGTTCAAATCCAAAGAATAGCTGTTATCATAAAAAAGATTCGATGGCGATGATAACTGATTGAATATATCAGCCGTATAATAAAGATCTTTTGCATCACCTCTGTTCTGCTTCTTTTCCAGTGACCATTCGTTATCTTTTTGAATTATGGCTACTTTGTAGTGATAATTCAAATCTTCATTAGGCTGATAAGGTTGTGTATTACTGTATTTTGAATCATCACAACGATAGATGAGAAGGCCGTTATGGCCCGGTAAAAAGGTGTTGTAAGGATTTTGTTCTTTGAACTCGTAAAGAAAATATTGATTAGAATCATCTGGATTCACATGTCTGTAAATAATTCTAGGATCAATCTCAAGGCTTCCAGCAAAAGAATCATCAACATCCTGAGGTTTATACCAGCCAATTTTAAGTTTAGACCAAGCAGTCAATTCAGCGGGAGCGCCACCATAGCCACTGTATTCATCTTCCCCAAACACAGACATCTCGTCATTCCAACTACCTCCACCCATTAAACCCCAATAGCCTATTCCGAATGAAGTTTCATTTACATCATATAAATCGGGCAGATTAAAGATCAAATGACCGAGTTCATGGCAGTAAACACCAATGGTCATGTCGTTTTTTTCTAACCAATATTCCGGTTGCATAGAATAATCTCTTAATCGAACCCCATCACGATACTGGGTTGCAATTGACCATTTATGGCTCCAAATGGCATCCTCTACGCCACTGAATTCAGCGCCTGTTCCGGTATGAACGACCAGCAAAAAATCTACTTCGCCATCGTTATTATTATCATACTGAGAGAAGTCTACTGTTGAATCTGCAGCTTCTATGGCATCTTCTACCATTTTTTGTGAATTATTGGGATAAAAACCAGTCCCATTGCTGTTGCCCACATAATAATTATAATTATGGGGCATTTCAAACCATCCGAAAACATCAAAATCCAATTGAAAAGACTCGTTGGATTCGAACAAATAATATTCCCTGACGCTGCTCACATTAGTGGATATGGGATATTTTTCTTTAAAATTCAATCCTTCCGAGTTCAATAAGTCATTGAAAAAGGATAATTCAACTTGATGTGGCTGATCAGGAAATTCAGCAAAAATGACAATCGCCTTAAAAGAACCGTTAAAATCACGATTTTTTGGTTCGCCATAATATGCAGATTGATTAGGAATGCTTATTTGGCCTCGGCTAATTAAATCAAATATCCTTGAATGAGGAGGCATAGTAAAGGCAGATAACCCTAAAATAATCAATAAAAGAAAGATTAATATTTTTTTATTCAAAGAAAAATCCCTCCATTTCTTGTGCCTTTTCCTGCGATATTTTATTCTTAAGAGAATCAAAAACAGTTTTATTATCGAGTATTGCATTGGACAATGCACATATTGTGTACAATCCGGCTTTTGTGATTTCTTGTTTGTTCACTGTTATTTTCCAAATCTCCTGAAATGTAGATAGATTATCAAGATGAAAATTGATCATATCATACTGTTCAATCATAAAATAAGTCATGATCAAACCTGCAGTGGATTCACTGGTCTGAGCTATCTCTTCTGATGATTCAAATTCAAATAGTGCTCTGTTATAATCTTCTGAAATGAAATTGGCCAATCCGTTAATCATACGGGAAATTGCTCGTTGTTTAGGAGTTGTTACCCACTCACTCAACAATAAAGCATAATTAAGAGCTGTCTCATCTGCTCCATTTTCAATAGCTGTTAATGCTAGTCGATAGTATTTGTCAAACGGTGCAGTTAATTGACAAGCTGATAAAATGATGATGATGCAAAGAATGTTAAAGATAATAGCCTTCTTCATAGGGTCACCTCGCTAAGGAATTATACCATTTTTGATGTATAATGAATCAACTTTATAATTGAATGAAGGAGGAGTAATGGAGTATTCTGATATCAAAATTGGAACTGTTTATGAAAAAGATTTTATTGTGACCGATGAACAGGTCAGGACATTTGCCCGAATCAGCGGTGATGATAATCCCATTCATGTCGATGATGAATTTGCTTCAAAGACACGTTTTGGGAAAAGAATAGCCCACGGGATTTTGGTTGTATCATTTATATCAAAAATCATTGGAAGGGATTTTCCAGGAGATGGAACGATCTATGTTTCACAAAACTGTAAATTTTTACGACCTGTTTTTATAGGAGATAAAATTTTAGTCAGAGTTAAAGTTCTTGAAAAAAATGACGCAAAAAACAGACTGATCCTATCCACAGATGTATTTAACGAACAGGATAAAAAGGTAATTGAGGGAACTGCGGAGGTTTTGAAAGATTAAAGATCTATCAGACTTGATTTAGCTAAACAATTATGATAAAATACTAATCGTTTTGAGTGCAGGAATAGCTTCAATGGTAGAGCGCTGCCTTGGTAAGGCAGAGGTTGTGAGTTCGAATCTCATTTCCTGCTCCAATTTGGTCTTTCGGGATATTCTAACCGAAAGGCCTTTTTTTATGGTAGTATATGATAAACAAAAGAGAGAAGGTGTCATTTGAAAAGTGGTTTTGTAACTTTGATAGGAAGACCAAATTCTGGAAAATCAACATTAATCAATATGTTGTTAGATCAAAAGATTGTGATTGTTTCTGATAAACCTCAAACCACATGGCATCGCATCAATTGTATCTTCACCGACGACTCCTCACAAATAGTCTTTACAGATACTCCCGGAATACATAAAGTGGTCAACAACGTCAACCGGTATATGATGAAAGCGGTTGGAGAGGCTTTAGAAGGAATTGACCTTATGCTTTGGCTTATTGATTGTACAAAGGGATTATCCAAAGGCGAAGACTATGTTTTCGATAAAATTAAAAATGTACATAAACCCTACATCATTCTATTAAACAAAATCGATGAGATGAAACCGGACAAAGTAGAACATTATAAATTACTCCTTCAAAAAAAATATCTGCCAAATCTTATTTTACCAATTTGTGCCAAAGATTTTCAACATAGAGGTACACTCATTTCAATTATAAAAGAATTCTTATCAGAAGGTTCCTTTATGTATCCCCCTGACATGATCACAGACCGATCCAATAAATTTATTGTTTCGGAGATCATTAGAGAAAAGATATTTCAAATCACATATGAAGAAATCCCTTATTCCTGTGCGGTCTATGTAGAACATTTTTCAGATAACGAGGCCGGGAAACTGAATATCAGAGCTGAAATTTGGGTTGAAAGAAAAACTCAAAAAGGGATGATTATTGGAAAAGACGCCAATACCATTAAAAAAATACGGCTTTCATCAAAAAAGGATATTCATTATCTTTTTGATAGACCTGTTGACTTGGAATTATTCGTAAAAGTCAAAAAAGATTGGAGACAAAAGGATTATTTGCTCAATGAAGACTTACATTTTTCATAAAAAGATACTTTGAAGTTAGAAAATAATAACCCTTAGATCACTGAAACACAGTGAAAATCGAACAACAGACTGAGCTGAAATAGCATACATCAAAATATTTGTCTCAAGTCAGATCATCGAATATAAAAGATTCGATAAAAGGGGAATTTAAAAATTGGTAAATGGAAAAATGAGATTTCTATTATGTGTTTTGATCATATTTTGCGGAGTATTGAATGCAGTTGTTTTGAAAGAAAACGTATTACCCTATGATGATTTATATGTTTTACAAAAAGATCCGCATCAGTTGCAATATGCACTTGATTGTACATTATCAACCATTATGTATGATGAAGATCAGTTCTCTTCCCAACTGCAAGCTGAGGAATTACTAAAAAGAATTTATACAAAACTGAATTTGGTTCAGGAATTTGGCATGGACGACCCGATATATCAAGCGATTGTCAAAGAATCTTCAACTGAACTATTATCTGCATTGAAAACAGTTCCAGAACCAACAGATAGTTATTCGCATGCATATTCTTTATTAGACTTTGTTATCAAGGATTTTTCCATTCTTATTGAACAATTTCATTTTGAGAAGTTTAAAGAATTCTTTCAAACAAACAAATTAAAAGGGTTTCAGCTGATTCAATCAATAGATGGTAAGCTTATTCAAAAACTAACAGAACATTTAATTGAACAAATTATTCAGAATAATTATTATTTGAACAATGAAACGAACAAATCCATCGTTCAACTTGGAAAAGAAAAACTATTGAATTACTTAAGTATTCAAATAAACCCCTATCTCGAGAAAGATCAAATAGAAAGCTACGATAATCAATATTCTCTTTTAAAAAGTTATTTAGATTTATATAAGGATTATTATGGAGATTCTTTTTCAGAAAAAATACCTCAAGAAAAATATGAATACTATTTAGATTTAAAAATTTATTATGAATATTTAACTAATGTTGAAATACTTTCGCGAAGACTGTTGACTGCAGAAAATGAGACTTTAAACAGCCTTTTTCCAGTTTTTTTTGAGTATCTTAAGCAATATAATCGAATTGACTTAAAAAGCGATACTCTAAAAAATGCCGTACATAGTATGATCAAAAGTGCACTTACCCGATTTTCCTATGAAGATCACCAAGTATTGGTTTCAAATAACACGTTCGAGAATATTACACTGACTGATAATGATTTAAACAACAGCCTGATGAATTTAAAAAGTAAGTTATTTCCTGAAACAAATGAAGAGGTTCCTTCAAATAAACAACGAATATTATCCTTTATCTCTAATCCGTCTTTTATCTTATTTGCTTTTATGATTTTGGGTATTATTTCAATCATTCTTATTTCACTGCCAATCAAATTTAGAGCGGCATTATTTAAAATAGTAGGTTTGAAAACAAAATCACTTTCATTGTTTGAAAAAGCAGCCATAAAACATCCAATGGATCCAGACATTCATATCAAAATCGCTCAAATTTATGAAAAACTCGGGAGAGAGGAAGATGCTATGAATGAATACAAAATTGCTTCAAAAGTATTAGACATTAAAGAGGATTGATGGCATGCTTTCTTTAAAAACAGAAAAATGTTTCTTCGTTCTTTTCAGTTTACTCTTTGTCCTTTTATTGATAGCTTACCACCTTTTTCCCTTGAATTATAGGATGGAAATAAACAATGTTGCAAATGAATTGAGTGTTGATCCTTCAATAATCGCATCCATCATCAAACTTGAGAGTGATTTTGATGAATTAGCATTATCACATTCTGGTGCTTTTGGCCTGATGCAGCTAATGCCGGATACTGCGAATTGGTTAGCAGAACAATATCTCATTCAAGGAACTTGGAGAGAACCTGTAAATAATATCAAATTAGGAACTTTTTATTTTCAAACACTACTCACAGTGTTTGAAAATGACCTTCATCATGCACTCAACGCCTATCATATGGGGCCTAATAGGCTTAAAAGTGTTTTAGAAGAAAATGCATCATTTAAAGAATCAAACTATTCAAGTCGCATTCACATCTATCAAACTATCTATAAAATTCTATATAATGGTTATTTTTTATATCCAGGAGAGTGAAATAGTTATATGATCGAAGCCCATCAGTTGGTCAAAAATTATATCAATGGTTCCATTAAGGTTAAGGCACTGGACCATGTTTCACTTAGTGTAAAAAAAGGTGAAATATGCTCGATTTTAGGACCATCAGGGTGCGGCAAAAGCACCCTTTTAAATTGTTTGTCAGCTATTGATCATCCTGATGAAGGTGAAATTGAGATCAATGGTAAAAACATTATAAAGATGAATGATAAAGAAGTCACAAAATTTAGAGCCGAGAATATGGGGTTTATCTTCCAATTCTATAACTTAATTCCTGTTCTGAATGCCCTTGAAAATGTGGAATTGGCATTATTGGCTCAAAACTCACACTTTAAAAACACTTCTAAAACAGCCAAAGAAGCCCTTTTAAAGGTTGGATTGGACGGAAGGATCGCTCACTATCCTCATCAACTTAGCGGTGGCGAAAGACAGCGAGTTGCCATTGCAAGGGCACTTGTTCATCATCCGAAAATAATATGGGCTGATGAACCGACAGGTGCTCTTGACACAAAGACAGGGAACAAGATTATGGATTTAATTCTTGAGCTTAACAAAAGTGAATCGATGACCTTTGTGATTGTAACTCACGACGATCGCATTGCAGGTTTTTCCAACCGAATTCTCAAAATGGATAGTGGTAAATTTGTTGAAGGAGCACAATCTTGATCGTTTTTTTTATCGGATCGTTCAGTTTGTTATTGATCCTCTTTTTATTGCTGATAAAAAACAAAAAAATCAGAAAGATTTCTTATAGAAATCTATTCAGAAAAAAAACACAAACAATCCTTATTATACTAGGTTCCATGATAGGCACAGCCATGATAACAGGCTCTTTAGGTATCAATGATTCAATGAATCTTTTTTTGTATTCACAAATAAAAGATGAGCTAGGACCTGTTGATGAAATAATCTATCGAAGCAGTTTATTTGAACCTTTTAGTAAAGAGACTGGGGATCAAATCATTCAAAATACATCTTTCGGTTATTTACTAGATGGTTCTCTTAATACTTTCTATCTCAAAGGAACCATCAGCTTTAATAATTCCCCTATCAAAAACCCATTGACAGATGTAGGGATAAAAATCATTGCCTTTGATTTTAAAAATTTGGATTTTTTTGATATCAAACCAACAACAAACGATAAAATTTTCTTTTCTGAGGATTTAGAAAAAGTAATACTGGAAAAACGCATTAGCGAAATCTTCCTTTCTGAAAAAGCGGATACTCTCTTTGATATTGGAAAGCAAAAATTTCCCATTACAAAATATTCTGTAAGTAAAAATATCCCAAAACTAAATACAATAGGTGATGAAACAGACAACACATATACTGTTTTAATAGACAGAGATACATTTAATGAATATTTTCCTAAACATAAAAGTTTAGCCAATTTAATACTGATTTCAAATACTGGAGATTGGTTAACTGGAAGATCATTGACTAACAACGTTCTTTCGATTTTCAAACAATTGAATTTGGAACAGTTTAATCTAAGAATAGAAGCAATAAAAGCACATCGAATAAACCAAGTCGGAAACGCAAATATTGGATACCTTTTCTTATTTCTTAGTGTTTTTTCGATTGTCTCAGGTATTTTTTTAATGATTAGTACTTACTCAATGATGGCCAAAGAGAGAGAAATGGAACTTGGAATGCTTCGAGCTGTTGGATTTTATCGAACGGATATTAGAAAGATGTTCTTCTTAGAGGGGATATTTTACTCCTTTTTATCCACTTCGATGGGTTTATTGATGGGTATTTATTTGACTCAATTTATTCTCTCAAGAATAACGGGATTTGTTATAAATCTTTCAAACCGTTTTTTAAATGTGATAGGAACACAGTTTTTTTCTCGGGCGGGAATTCCCGAATTTGAATTTTACATCAGCAATGAGAATATTATCATTGCTTTTTTAATTGGACTATTGATTTCGTTGATCATCATTTTCATTTATTCTAATAGAATTGCAGACTTTGAGATTGTTAATGCAATTAGAGGTAACAACGAAGTACCAGTAAAACAAATGCGTAAAAAGGTCATACTAATGATACTTTTCATCCTAATTTCAATCTTGGTGATTCTCAATGGGATTGAATTTCAAGATCCTTTGATGATTGTTTTAGGGTTTGTAGTTCTTGCATTAGTTTTCTCATTAAATACTGGAAAATCTAAAATGCTTTCAAGTTTTTTAATCACACTTATGATAATCATTGTAATCAATATCGATGTAGATGTTTTTACTCAGACAAAAGAAGCGGTTATACTAGTTTTTATGAAACCGATAATTTTATTGAGTGGTTTATCAGCCCTGTTTACGAAAATTTTTGAAACATTGAAATGGCTTCTATCAAAAAAGCCATTTTCAAAAATTGTCAATCCTTTCACAGCAAAAATATCATTTGCCTACCCCGCAAAAGAAAAAGGTAAAACACGGCTTATCATTGCCAGTTATTCACTGGTTATCTTTATTATTATTATTGTCACAGTCATTCCTCATTCACAAATGATAGGGATTGAACAAAGCAAAGAGACCCTTTTTTGGGGATACGATGCTTTCATTCCTGATTTTTTAAACACAAATAAATCCTACAAACAAGAATTGATGCAAAATGAATTTATTGAAACAGTTCAAGAGGTATCTGCTTCCGATATTGTCACAAAAAGCGGAAATTTCAGAACATTTTACATTAACTCCGATTTTGATTTTTTTGAAACTGGTGGTAGATGGATTTCAGCTTCAGAGTATCAAAACTTTGAATCCGCAGTTGAACACTTACAACAAGACCCAAAATCTTATTTAATCATCTCAGGTCGAGAAGAAAATTTGGTTAACAGTGGTTCGGGTGAGATTGAAATTAAAGGTGATTATCAAAAATTGGGTACTTTTTATTTTAATAACATTACATTTTTCCAAGGAATAGTAATGCAGAATGGGGTTGTTTCAGATATAACTAATGAAAGCAAATATTCTTTGATTAAAGTAACCGGTAAAACTCAAAAAGAAATTTTACAAAACAAAAATTACTTCAGAGAATACAGTGAAAGCAAAGGGATTTTTGCAATTACCAATGATGATGTTGTAGAAATATCCGAATTGGCCATCAAAGGTATGATTAAAATATTGAATGGTTTTTTGTATTTTGGGATGATTGTGGGCATTATGGGAATTTCCATAACGATGTACAGGGCATTTTTCGACCGAAAAAAAACAATCGGTATGTTGAAAGCCATCGGCTTTTCAAAAGCAAATATTTTTAATTCATTTATAATTGAAACGAGTATCATTGTAATAACAGGTCTGTTGATAGGTATTATTTCTGGTATAATAAGCGCAGACTATATCAATTCTATTTTTTCTCAGTTAGGAGCACCCGGTGGTGAAAGGCTTTATGTTCCATGGACAGATATCATTCTCATCTCGTTTTCATTTTACATTGCATCCATCATTTCAGTTTTGATACCAAGTTATAACGCATCGAAAATTGAAGCAGCTCAGGCTTTAAAAACTTTAGAATAAGAGGGGATTTATGACGATTAAAGAATTTATTACATTGATTGAAAAGCATTTACCCATATCAATTCAAGAATCTTTTGATCATTCAGGAATACAATTGGGCCCTTTTGAGGCTCTATTAAAAAACCCGATATTATCATTAGATTTGTCTTTAGAAGTAGTAAATAAAGCAATAGAAATAGACAGTAATATGATTATCACCCATCATCCATTCTTTTTTAATCCACTCAAGACGCTTTCGGGCAACGACACGAGAACCGAAATAATTAAAAGACTTTTAATGCATAACATTACTGTTTATGCAATACATACTCCAATTGATAAAATAAAAGGGGGGATGAATGATTACTTTTGTAAACTAATAGGCTTAGTAAATATAGAAGGGTTTGTTAAATCCGGTGTCAATAAAATAGTTAAAGTTCAGGTATTTGTCCCTGATACTCATCAAGCTTTAATTGTTAATACAATAGCAGAAGAAGGTGGCGGATGGATTGGCAATTATTCGGATTGCACTTTTTCTACAAAAGGAATCGGTACTTTTAAACCCTGCGAAAACACGAATCCCTATATTGGAACTAAAGATAAACGGGAATATGTAAACGAAACTAAAATTGAAACCGTTATACCAAAAGCAAGATTAGACCACTTAATTAAAGAGGTTGAAAGAGCACATCCATATGAAGAAGTAGCAATGGAGGCATTTGAGCTGAATCGTCCTCAATTTTCTTATCACTTATGTCGTAAAGGCATTCTAAAAGAAATTTTGCCGTTATCAGAATTCATCAATCATTTGAAAAACATCACACAGCAACAATCAGTACGTTATAACGGCGATTTGAAACGACCAGTTAAAAAGATAGGAGTCTGTACTGGGAGCGGGACGACCTTTTTAGAAAATGCCATTCAAGAAGGATTAGATGTTTTCATCACAGGAGACGTTGGTTATCACGACTTTCAATTTGCAGATGAACACGGTATCTCTATAGTTGAAATAACACACAATCACACTGAAAAACATTTCCCAATCGTCTTTTCAGAGTTTTTTAAAGGGTACGATATTCAATTTCATCAGCATTTTTCTTCATTTTTAAATGAATGTTAAATAAAAAGGATTATAGTATAATTGAGCTGTGATCAAAATATTTTGCATCATGGGAGGGATTTATGGCACTTTGGATTATCTTGGGAATTGTTGCGGTTTTGATTGTTTGGGTCATTGGAACCTACAACAAATTAGTTACAGAGCGAAAGAAGGTACAAAATTCCTGGAGTCAAATTGACGTTCAATTAAAGAGAAGGAGCGATTTGATTCCTAATTTAGTTAACTCTGTTAGAGGATACATGAAGCATGAAAGCGGTACCCTCGAAAAAGTTATGGAAGCAAGGTATAAGGCTGTTAATGCAGGCTCTCCCAATCAGAGAATGGAAGCTGAAGGTGAATTAACAGGTGCTTTGGGAAGATTATTTGCAGTGATGGAAAATTATCCTGACCTAAAAGCCAATCAGAATGTTATGGCTTTACAAACTGAATTGACGCAGACAGAGGACAAGATAGCTTATTCCAGACAGTTTTATAATGATATCACTATGAAGTACAACACTGCCATTGAAATTTTTCCTGGAAATATAATCGCAAACATATTTGGTTTTAAGGCATTTGACTTTTTTCAGATTCCTGAATCCGAAAAAAACGCACCAACTGTTAATTTGGAAATGTAGTTCATAGTATTTTACTGAATATTCATATTTAGCTATTGACAAAGCAGCAAAATAATGATACCATATGCTCGCTGTTGAAAATTCAACATGCGAGCATTGTATTTTAAAGGTCATTGAAAAACGGACAACGATAGAAGAAAAACCAGCGAGAATTAAACAAGC
>CAYYNI010000032.1:0-15498 GCA_964472765.1 uncultured Thermotogaceae bacterium
AAACGGAAGCATTAAAAGAAATAGGCTTTCAGAATAAATTAGGGTCTCTTTATGACAAGATAATTAGAGTCAACAATTTGTCTGTACAGGTATGTCGGCTTTTGGAAATAGAGGGCGAAAGTGTTGAGCTTGTAAAAAGAGTAGTATACCTTATGAAAAATGATTTGACTACTCAGATGGTTTACGAATTTCCTGAGCTTCAAGGGGTTATGGGGAGAATCTATGCAAAAATTGCCGGAGAACCTCAAGAAGTTTATCAAGCAATCGAAGAACAATACACTGAAGGCATACCGGAAACATTCAGCGGGTGTATTGCCAGCCTCGCAGATAATTTAGATACGATTGCTGGTAATTTGTTAATCAATCACATTCCGAGCGGGTCAAAAGATCCTTTTGGCTTAAGAAGAGCTTTACAAAAATGTTTACATATTCTCGTTTCAAGAGAGTGGGATATTGACTTGCAAGAGCTTTTTGATGTAGCAATAAAACAATACCGCTTTGAAATAGACAATAAGCAACTGGAAACCATAAAAAACATTTTCTTTGATTTGTTAAAAAATAGAATTGATTATTATCTTTCGGAAAAAGAAATCCCTTATGATGTAATCAATGCCACTGCGCACATTGCAAACAACCCCATGAGATGTGTGATATCTGCCAATGCGCTAAAAGATTTGAAGAAGAATGGAGATATCACAGACTTAATGCGTATTTTCGAAAGAGTTCATAATATTTCCAAAAACCATTTATCCACCTATTACGACTCCAGATTATTTGAGCATCAAGAAGAAATCATTTTGGAAGAACATTATAATGATATTCGTGATGAAATCTATTCAGCTTTAGATAGATTAGATTATCAAACTGCTTTAGAAAAAATCAAACATTTGAAAACAGATATCGATAATTATTTTGAAAATGTGTTTGTCATGTCGGAAAGGGAGGATTTGAAATTAACCCGATTAGGATTTTTGAAAAATCTGGATGACTTTTTGTTGAGATTGGGAAATTTCAGCGAGATTGTACAGAATAGAGAGAGCGATTATGAATAAGGGCAGTTATTTACTCTTCATCGAAATACCCGAGGATATTGAGATTACCGTATCCGGAAACAGATGCCACATACAAAACGGATTATACACTTATGTTGGTTCTGCGATGAAAAATCTAAGACAGCGGATCAACAGGCATATTTCCTTTCAAGATGGTGGTTATAAAAAGCACTGGCATATCGATCAACTTTTGGAAAAAGGTAAAGTGATTTCCACATTAGCTTTACCTAGCGAAAATAGGACAGAAGAAGAAATATCCATGTTCTTATCAACATTTTACCAAACTATTTATGGGTTCGGTGCTACTGATTGTAAAAGGGTGGATTCAAATTTATTCTTTCTAAGTAATCATTTAGAAGACTATTTTTCTATTATAAGAAAGGTATTGGAGTATCATTGCAACAAGAAAATAGAAGCATAGACAAAAGTAACACACAAAAGGTTAATTATAAAGGGATAATCTATCTGCTATCCTTAATTATGGTTATTGGGATCGTTGTTCTCTATAGTTCCAGCTATGTTATTTATTACAAATATCCTGAGATGGATTTTGACTACTACTTAATCAGACAAGTTGTTAATATCGTTGTTGGGTTGATATTCATGTTTGTCATCGCCTTGATTCCCTTTAAAAAGCACATCAAATTAGCTCCTTTCTATATTGTTGGTACCGTTTTTTTGTTGTTGGCTGTTTTTGTTTTTGCACCGCAAGGGGGTAGCAGTCGGTGGATTGATTTTGGCGTGATGAATCTTCAGCCATCAGAGTTTGCCAAAATATTTCTGGTGCTATTTCTTGCCTCTTATTTTTTTAAAGATGATGACACCAAGCATAAAGGAATTTTGGAGCAACTAATCATTCCTTTGGGATGGATCATGATGATTACTCTTCTCGTTGCTGCAGAGCCGGATCTAAGTAGTTCGTTGATTATCTTTTTACTTGGGTTGATTGTTCTATATATTAGTGGTTTGAGATTCTCGTACTTTGTTTTGATTGCCATTATGTGTATCATTGGGATTGTCATGCTTTTTCAATTAGATCTTCTTAAACCCTATCAGCTTGGCAGAATTCAAGAATTTCTTGGTATCACCCAAAAGGTTGCAGAAGAAGGTCAAGTAGACGTTAGTTTACAGGCCATTTCATCTGGGGGATTGTTGGGTGAAGGGTTAGGAATGGGAAATTATAAATTTATCATCCCGGTTCAATTCACTGATTTTATTTTTGCTATTTTAGGGGAGGAATTGGGATTTGTTGGAATGGCCGTTTTCCTTTTCCTTTACTATTTTATGTGTCGAAATTTAATAAAAGCAGCAATTAATGGCATTGCTAACATGGCTGCAAAGATATTTGTAATTGGTTATGCCTATTTGATTTTACTCCAGGTAGTGATTAATGTGGGGGTGGTCTTCGGGTTACTGCCGCCTACAGGCGTTACACTTCCATTTGTTAGCTATGGAGGTAGTTCTATGATGGCATTTTTAGGAGGATTCGGCTTTTTTTTAAGTGCTTTAAACGATAAATCTTATAACTAATCATATCCATTTTTTTGTTAAAGGAGAAGATATGTCTTACAAAACAGCAAAAGAACTTGTTTCACTATTTGAACAAAAACGATTGGCAAAATATTCCGTTCAATATGAAGACTTATTGACATCCATGAGCCCTTCAGTTAGAATACAGGCTGTTCAAGGATTAATGAAATTGGAGATTAACTCCAATAAAGTTGAAAATCTATTGCTTGACCCAAATCCATCAGTTAGGAAGTCTGTTGTTAAATATTACAGAGAAAATGGTGTCACAGAAGATTATCAACAACTCCTCCCCCTACTGGAAGATCCAGAGGAAAAAGTAATAGAGGAAGCAATCCAAACCATCTTTTGGTTGAGTTCAGAATACGATATCAAACCATTTTTGGATAATCATTCTCCGAAAATCAGATATATCACATTAAAAACATTGGAAGATGAGATTGAAGATGAACGGTTGGAACAAATGATTGATGATATGAATCCCAAAGTCCAACGATTGGCTTGGAATATTAAAACCAGTCGATCAAATGACCCCAGCTTTTTAAAGCGAGTAATCAGCGATTCTGATGATTTCGCGTTACGAAAAATCGCTATGAAAAAACTTTTACCCTACGATGCTGCTTTCTGTTATGGAAAAATCAACGAGTACATCAATGACACCACTCAGTTCTCTGTAAAAGAAAGAAGCTCCTTACTAGGATTGATCAAAGAATTGCCAATCGATGAAGCTGAAAAAATTATCAATCATCAGGTCGAGCAAGTACAAGATCCGGATCTGTTGATCAAATTGATCGTTCCATATGTAAGCTTGAACAGTGAATCGCCCGCTAAGGTCATTCAAATACTTGAATCTTTCTCAAAAAACGAATCAGCCCCGATCAGAGTTCAAGTATTAAAGGGGTTTTCCAAATTAAATGAAACGTCAACCGTCCCAACGATCAGGTCATTTTACAATGATCCTGATGAAAAAGTGAGAGCAGCTTGTGTCGCAACCATGACAAAGATGTTGGACTATCATCTGGTAGAATTAATTGATGAACTGATAAAAGATTACAGCAAATATGTAAGAAAGGCATCAATCAAGGCAATCGGACGACTCAAAATGGAAGATGCTTATCCCCATATTATTTCATCTATCCAAAATCACTTGGAAGATGATGCAGTAAGGAAAGAATCAATGATGATTGCTTCCCGGTTAAAGCTCACGGATGCTGCTGAAGTTTTGGAGAAGATCATTTTGAATGAGTATGAAGACTATGATATGACTAATAATGCAGCAAGGGCTTTGCTGCGAATATCTCCTGAAAAAGTGATTGAATTATTAGGATAGTATTTTTAAAAGATGGCAAGATCGAATTCTTTTTTTAAAGGCTCCACTTTCACAAATTTCTCCGGGAATTGCTTGATTGAAAAGCTTGTAGTAAATTTTTGTAAAGTGAGTTTTTTTGTGCCGTCTTTGTCTTGTAAAGAAAATTCGGCTGTTGTTTGGTTTTGCCAACAGTGTAAATCTTTCACCAATGAAAAGCTGAGACTTTCAATTTGTTTACCTTCCAAATCGTAACGGGTTCCAAGGTTCACTTTTAATTTTTCAAAAGCCCCAGAAAAATTAAAATCAAGCTTTTTTGTCCTTGAATATTTAGCATCGAACCCCAGTGTTGTTTGATCAAATTTAATGCTGGTTGAGTTTTTTATATAATTGAGTTTTTGATCATTTTCTTTTTCCCTTGGAAGAATTTGTATATCCAATGTGTTTGCTAAACTATCTAAAAAACCTATTTGTCCGAAGGAAACAGTATTTTTATTGGTCAGTTTATCTAATCCAAGTCCTTCATCTTCTTCATGATATGTGAAAAGGAGCTCAAAGTCAGATGAAAGTTTTTTAAAGTTGTTGATCGGCCCGAATGTAAAACCAAAAGAATCAGTCAACTTTCTGATGTTGATATCCTGATCATACAGATATACAAAGTCTGTTTTATTATGAAAATACTTGTTGCTAACACCAAAACTATAATCTGTGGATAAAAACTTGGTATCACTGGCATCAATGATACTTGTGGTATCTAATTTGATACGGGTCCCTATTAAAGAGAAGTCTGTGTTAGTGATTAATTGCGGATTTGATAGTTTCTGTTCATCTTTCAGAAAATCATAGGATGTCTTAAAAATAACCTTAGAAGACAGCAATGATAAATCCAGACTAGACGTCAAGCTTAAAAGATTTTTCTCCTTGTTGAAGTTAAATCGAGAAGTATTTCCGTCTGATTTCAAGAAAACATAATCATGAACAATGGTGTTTTTCCAAAAGAAAAGATTAAAATTCAAATCAGTGACCACATTTTCAGAATATCGGTATGCTTTTTCATCTTGGTAATCCTGTAGCAAACCCGCTCGCATCGTGTATTGTGTGTGAAGTCCAAAATAAGGTCCCCACTCAAAGCCAATTTTAGGTAAAACAAAGGTGTTGTCTATCTTAAAATCATCAGTGAATTCTTTTTGATTTTTAAAGGAATAATTGATATCTGTGGTCAAACCATTTACCAATTTTACATCTCGAATGATAATTTCAGGGAAAGCGGACGAAAGTCCATATTGACCACTATAATTGAGTTCGGATAATTTATCCATTAAGGAGACAGAAGCATCAGAAGTGTTAACCGCATTAAATTTGAGATCTTTAAAATTGACAGTGATTGGGAAAACTTCCGGTAAGAATTTGAATCCCATTTTGGAAACTGCAAAGGAAGGTAGAGTGATGGAATTTGTGTTTTTTGTTTTAGATCTTATTTCACTTTCACTAATATTAAATGAGAATGGTGCACCGCTGACCTTGCCTTTCACACTGATGCCATAATTAGTGTTTCTGCTAGCGATTTCATCATCACTAATACCCATTTTGTTGTTGAAGTAAAAGAGTGTTTCAAGTTGATCATCCCATTTACGTGCTATTTCAAACTTTAACTCGTTTGAACGGTTTGAAAAATCCTCTTTGGTTTTTTGCAAACCATAAAAGTAAACCCGTGTTTTCCCGTCTGGTAAAGTAAATTTGTTTTCTGCACCAATGGTATTCCCCTTTGAATCACCATCTCCTACGGTATCAAAAAAAACCGCCCCGATTTCATCGTCTTTTGAGTAATAATTAAAACGTAAATGGGTTTGTATACCTGAAACTCCGGTAAAAGTGAAAGAGGATTCAACAGGTTGTGCTTTTCTTTCAAGGGATGAAAAATAGACTGGATAAGGCAAAACTGGAATATCGTAAATATACATCAGTAAATCATAAGCGATGATTTCATTGCTTTCTTTAACAACGATATAATTGGCTTGAAAACGATAATGAGGTTTTTCTTCATCACATGTCGTTAAGTATCCTTTTTGGGCTTCTGTTACATTCACATCATCAAAGGGTTTGCTTCTGCTTTTTTCAGCTGCTAAAATGATTTCTTTGTTTTTTCCTTTTGCATCTTTTGCTTGATAAGTACCTCTAAGCTCATAAAGAAAATAAGCTTTTTTTTGGACATATGCTTTTAAACTTTTGGATGTGAATTGCTCTTTATCTTTAATAAGATAAACGGGAGTGCTTTCTGAAGATTCCGCTAGGAAATATTCTACGGTGTCTTGATTTTTAAAATATGCTGTAATCGTTGGTGCATTGATCGTGATGTCTTCATACTTGACCTCTACGCCATTAGAGAAAACAACCCTATCATTATTTCCCGAAAAAACAAATGATCCGGCGGATATTTCAACTTTAACTTCTCCCGGGCCCGGCTCAATGGCATTTGTTTGTGCAATGCTTACTATAGGTAATAGTATGATTATCAGAATGATAATCAGTAATAATTTTTCTTTGAACCGATTTGTTTTTATCATTATTCTCGCTTTCATATTGAACAAAGAAAATCCGGAGAATTATTCTCCGGATTTTCTATTATGCTTGTCATTATTCCTGCTCTTCCAATTCCCTTTTTCTCTCAGCTATAATTTTGTCCTGTTCGTTGGAAGGAACTTCTGCATAATGAGCAAATTGCATGGTAAAAAAGCCTTTACCACTGGTAATTGAACTTAATTGATTGGAAAAATCCAACATTTCCGAATAAGGAACCGTGGCTTTTACAACCTGGAAACCTTTTGAACCCGCTTCCATTCCCATTGGTCTCCCTCTTCTGGATGTTATTTCACCCATTACATCCCCGGAATTTTCATCTGGAGTGTGTACTTCAACATCCATAACAGGTTCAAGGAGTACGGGCTTTGCCTCTTGCATTCCCTTTTTGAAAGCCTGTCTCGCTGCAATTTGGAAGGCCATATCGGAAGAGTCTACGTCATGATAAGAACCATCATATAACTCAACTCGAATATCAACAACCGGATATGAGGCGAGAATTCCCTTTTTCATGGATTCTACTACACCTTTTTCAACAGAAGGGATATAGTTGTTGGGAACCGAACCGCCAAATATTGTTTGGGCGAACTCAAACCCTTTTCCTCTTTCCAACGGAGAAAGCCTGATTTTAACATGCCCGTATTGTCCATGTCCGCCTGATTGTTTTTTGTGTTTGTATTCCACATCAGAATTGCCCTTGATAGTCTCTTTATAAGGAATTTTGGGCTGTCCAACATCAATATCTACTTTAAACAACTTTTTCAGTCTTTCAATCATAACGTTCAAATGGGAGGTTCCCATTCCGGAAATTACCGTATCATTCGTTTCGGGGTCATGTTCCCAGGTAAACGTAGGATCTGATTCAGAGAGTTTTGATAAACCATTTGATATTTTATCAATATCTCCTTTTGATTTGGGATGCACAGATTTGGTCAACATTGGTTCTGGATAAACAGGTTTTTCAACCATGAGTTTTCTGGAAGGGTTACAAAGTGTGTCTCCTACTTCACTTTCTTTCAGTTTAGGAATACTCACAATATCTCCTAATGTTGCTATTTCTACTTCCTCTTGATCCTTACCCGTGACATGATAGATATGGGATGCTTTTTCATTTGAGCTTTTATTGACGTTGATAATCGCATTTCCATTTGATATTTCCCCAGCAAGAACTTTTACAAAAGATTGCTTTCCTATAAATGGATCAACAGCTGCTTTGAAAATAAATCCAACAAATGGGGCATCTTCTTCCATCACTAATTCAAAATCATTTTCTCCATCTGCCATCTTTGTCGACATAGGCTTTCTTTGCAATGGACTTGTACCGATTGATTTGATCAATTCTTCAAAAAGATCGATACCGATGTTTTTTGCGGCTGAACCACAGCAAACGGGTACCAATTGCCCTTGAGCATATGCATTCTTCATTGCCTTTGCAAGGGTTGGCCCGTCAATTTCTTCACCACTAAGATATTTTTCCATCAAATCATCATCTGTTTCAACGATGTCTTCAACCAAAGCCATTCTCAATTCTTCTATCTGATCTTTCATGTCTTCAGGAACATCCGATTTTTCGCTTTTTCCGCTGCCATCGTTTGCATATACATATGCACAATTGTTTAAAAGATCAACAATTCCTTTGAATTGATCTTCTTTACCAATGGGAAGATAGACAGGTACGATATTTTTGTCGAACTTGGCTTTTAACTCTTCCAAATTCTGATTAAAATCAGCTCTCTCCTTGTCCATTTGATTAATGAAAACCATCAGCGGTTTGTCCAATTTTTCAGCTTGCTTCCAAGTTCTCTCAGTTTGGACTTCTATACCGGAAGAGGCATTGATTACTGAAACAACATTTTCAGCCGCATAAAGAGCTGAAATAACTTCGCTTAAAAAATCGCCAAATCCGGGTGTATCCATTGCTATGAACTCGTATCCATCTTTTTCAAATGTCCCAAAACCCACTGAAAGGGTTGTGTTCTTTTCTTTTTCCAACGGATCGTAATTCATTGTCGTACCCATTTCACTGATTTTTCCGGCTAACTTCAGCATAGCCTCAATGATGGTACTTTTTCCGGAACCATTATGCCCTATAAAAGCAACGGTTCTTCTGTTTTCTACTTTTACTGCCACAAAATGCACCTCCAAACGGAACGTTTAATATCTCCGCATAATCTATTTGAGTTAAAGAATTAGTCGTTTCTGTCTACTAAAATCCCTACAGGAATATTCGGCTCACCAGAAGAAGGTTGATTAACGATCCTTGATCCAATGGCCATTACAGAAGAAGAACCGCCATCAAAACACATGGCATCTGAATACCCTTTTTTTAAAAGAAAATCAGTTAACTCTTCATATGTTAATCCCGAACTCGCCGTTTGATAACCATCTATGACTAAAAACACCAACTTATCTTTTGATAGAGCCAAAACTGTTCTCGGAGTTCGGCCTTCAATGATTTTTTGACCATAAGTAGCTCGAATGCTGTCAGTGTCCTCAACTTTTTGACCCCCTGACAATAACATTGGTCCACCTTCTACTGCATCAGAAATCTTGTATTGAAATCCAGGAACGATAAAATTCATTGAACAAGGGTCTCCAACTTTTATGAATTTTGAAATCTCTTTTGGGTTAAAGACAATAACTTTGCCGCCATTGGGAACCTTTGGGGTGTATGTTTTTGAGATAACCTTATCATCAGAAATAACGACATATTCTCGATTGGCGTCCTGAGGAATCAGTTTTTTAAAACTGTCTGTATAGACAATAACATCGCCATTTTGACTGTATTTGTTGACACCTTTTACTAAAAACAAAGATCCTCCTACTCTTAAATGAATTTCTGTATTAATCTCTAAGATATGATAGGTGTTTTTCTCCGTTCTGACAAAAAAAGGTCTTGGATAATAAAAAGGTTCAGATTCTATTTGCCCGTCTTTAATTAATATCCCTACAGGGAAATTGGTTGAAGGATCGAAATAAGAAGCGTTCACGCCACCTATTGCAAAATTCTTCCTAACCATATTACTTAATTTATCTCTGGAGCCCATTCCGTCAAAAGAGATTTCGGGTACGATCTTAACATCTGCTTCAGCCAAATCAACTTCCAAATAAGTGACTTTTAAGGTTGATTGTTCAAAGATTTCTTTTTTCCTATACCACTGAACCCCTTGTGATAAGACTTCAATCTCTTCTAAATAAGGGTCAACATGAGAAAAATAAATGGTTGCAATTTTCCCATCCTTTACAATTCGATAGTCAACTGGAACATTAAATTGGATATTAAATTCAGAATAGAATAAATCATTGTTTTTCAGAATTATCCCCCTGATTGTTGCATCGTTCGCATTTGCAGGAAAAATTTTTATATCGGCTTCATTTCCTTTAGTATCCACTTTAATCATTGAATCAACATCAAAAAATTGTGAGGAAAACTCAAAACTCACTGTTCTTAGATTCATTTGTGCATTCAGTAAACGAATCATGGTATTTTCTTTAAAAACATAGGATCTTTCATTAGATAGGAAAGTAAATCCCAAAAAAGGGAAAACGCTTTCCGCAGAGATAAATACATTATCATTAATTGTCATTACTAGTCCTTCGTATTTCTCAAGAAAATTAAGAGAGATACCGGTATACGGGTCGACAATCAATGTATCACCGGATTCTTTGTTAATGATATAAAACTTATCACTCCCTGAAAAAGATGTCACGCCTGCATCAAATTCAGTCAATATTTCAACAGATACCATAAGTTTACCGCTTACCAAAGAAATATCAGGTTCTCTGAATCTGATATAATTTCCATCGGATTGAATATAATACACTTCTTGAGAAAAAATAATCATGGAAATCAAAAGCACGATTCCGATCAATAGATTCACTTTTCGTTTCAAAACAGATAGTACCCCCAACACAAAAATACTTTTAAATTTGAAAAAAACAAATAGCTTTTTTCATTTAACTGATTATATCAAAAATCAACGGTTTTTTTTCAACCCCATCAAGATCAGTCATGGTGATAGCATTCTGAAGAGTAGAAACGGCATCATTCAATTTATGTTCATCATTATAAAAAACTTTAACCATAATATCACCCTTGCAGATCTTATCTCCGGTTTTTTTGATAAAATCAAAACCAACATAATAATCAATTGCATCTTCTTTTTCTTCTCTTCCTGCACCAAGAAGATTGGCTGCAATTCCCACCATCTGAGTGTTTACTTTGCCAATGTAGCCGTCTTTTTCTGATTTGAGTTCATAGATGCCTTTGTTTTGCAAAATTTGATAAGGTTTTTGAAGAAAGCTGATGTCGCCTTTCTGAGCTTTGACAAATTCTCTCATTTTATCAAATGCCTTTCCGGATGAGATGGCTTCCTTAAGCATTTGTTCTGCCTCTTCTAACTCTATTGATAAAGCAAATTTCAGCATGTGTTTTCCAAGGATCAGGCATAATTGTGTGAGATCTTGTGGACCCTTTCCTTGAAGGGTTTCAATGGCTTCGATGACTTCTAAGGCATTTCCCACTTTGTTTCCCAAAGGTTCATCCATATTAGTTAGAATGGCTACGGCTTCTTTATCCGCTTTTTTTGCAATATCCACCATAATTTGGGCTAATTGTTTTGCTTCATTAACATTCTGCATAAAAGCTCCTGAACCAACTTTTACGTCTAGAACAAAAGCATCAGCCCCACCTGCTAATTTTTTGCTCATAATACTTGAGGCAATCAATGAAGGTTCATCTACAGTTGCGGTAACATCTCTTAATGCATACAGTTTTTTATCTCCGGGAACTAAATTGGCAGTTTGACCGGCTAAAGCAAATCCTATAGTATTGACTTGTTTAATCCATTGTTTCATTTCTATATCGGTTCTAAAACCGGGAATAGATTCCAGTTTATCAATGGTTCCCCCGGTGTGACCTAATGCCCTTCCGGATAATTTTGCTACTTTGGCACCGCATGCAGCAACCATCGGACCTAAAATTAAAGTTGTTTTATCGCCTACACCTCCTGTGGAGTGTTTATCAACGGTAATTCCCTCAATTTGAGAAAGGTCAACAGTATCACCAGAATAACGCATCAATTCAGTTAAAATATATGTTTCTTCAGAGGTTAAATGTTGAAAATATACCGCCATCAAAAAAGCAGCCGTCTGATAATCGGGAATCGTTCCATTCACACACCCTGTTATCATATATTCAAATTCTTCATTCGTCAAAACCATTCCGTTTCTCTTTTTTAAAATGATATCATAAGCCCTCATAAGTCCAATCCCTCCTTATTTACTAACAATGATAACTGCTTTTGATTGCTTTGTTTCAAATTTGATTTGTTCAAAACACATCGATATCGTTGTTCAGAAATATTTCCTGAAGTTAGCCATTCGTTTAGCTTTTGTTGGGTAATCATATCACAAAGTGGTTTAAATGTCAGTCTATGAATTGGTGTGGGGCCATATTTTTCAAGAGCCTTCAAATGTGCCTGAGTACCATAACCTTTGTGTTTTTCAAAGTGAAATTCTGGGTATAGTTTTGAAAAACCTGCCATGATTTTGTCCCTGACTACTTTTGCGATATTGGATGCCAAAGCGATCCTTAAAATAAGTGAATCCCCTTTAACAATTTGTCTGTTGGGGTGGTTGATGCTCAGATTTTTACCATCTATCAAAGCCACGTTATGATGAATGCCCAGTCTTTCCAAAGCGCTATTCATAGCTATGTTTGTACTTTTAAGTATGTTTTCTTGGTCAATGATACTCTCATCACATAAGCCAATTGCGAATTGTATACCTTCCTGTTTGACATATTCGAAAATCAGCTCTCGCTTTTTATGACATAATTTTTTACTGTCATCAATAAAGGATATTTTTTCAACAAGCGCTTGTTCCTGATCTAAAGTTAAATAAACTGCTGCAGCAACTACAGGCCCTGCAAGTGGACCCCTGCCTGCCTCATCCACTCCTGAAAGTTTTCCGAATTGTTTTAAAAAATCTTCATCAAGCCACTTCTTCAAAATGAAACCGCCTTTTCCAAATACAAAATCATAGTGAACAGACCAACAACGCCAATCAATAAATAATAATCCGAGATTTTCATTTTAAGTTCGATATATTTAGTTCTTCCTTGAAACCCATTATAATACCGAACATCCATGGCTAAAGCCAATTCGTCCGCTCTTTTAAATGAACTGACTAAAAGAGGTATGATCAGTGGGAAGAACGCCTGAACTCTTTTAATGATATTACGGTCTTCGAATTTGGCGCCTCTTGCTTTTTGAGCTTTTATTATTTGCTGAGCCTCTATGGAAATAATAGGAACAAACCGGATTGCCAAAGACATAATCATTGAAATTTCATGGGCATAGGATTTTTTTATACCTATGTTTTTCAAAATGCTTTCAGTTGAATCAGCTATTCTCGTTGAAGAGGTTGTGGCTGTCAAAAGCAAAGATAGCCAAATGAGATAACACAATCTGGTAACCATAATGAATGAACGGCTTAACCCCTCCTCGGTTACTGTTAAGATACCCCAACTTACGACTACATGGCCTGTGTCATCCAACAACTGCAGAATAAATGCCAATAACATCAAAATCCAAATGGCTTTTAATGATTTGATCATGGTAAAAACACCGATTCTTGAGATACAAAACATCAGAAAAATGAGAATTCCCATAAATAAGAATGGTATCCAATGATGAATAAAAAAAATAATGATCATACCGTATAAGGTATATAACAATTTAATCCTTGGATCTGCTTCATGAAAAAAAGAATGATTGGGAGTATACGCTCCTAAAACCTCATCGAATCGCATCATTAATTCTCCAAAAGACAAACAGATTGGGCGCTAATACCCTCTTTTCTCCCCTCAAATCCCATTCCTTCGGTTGTTGTGGCTTTAATACTAATCAGTTCTTTGCTGATCATAAGTACAGAAGCGATTTTTTCGCACATGCTTGAAATATAGTCTTTTAATTTTGGTTCTTCAGCAATTACTACAGAATCTATATTAATGATACAAAAGCCGGCCTTTTGTATCATTTGATAAGCTGTTTTCAAAAGTTGTTTACTGTCAATTCCCTTATACCTTTGATCAGTATCAGGGAACCGCATTCCGATATCCCCCATATTTGCCGCCCCCAGCATTGCGTCTATCATTGAATGGATCAATACGTCAGCATCAGAGTGCCCGGAAAGGCCGTATTTGTAAGGAATAACGATGCCCCCTAAAACCAATGGTCTTCCGGGTTGAAATCTATGAGCATCGTAACCGATACCGATTCTCATGATCTGATTTTTACAGGCATAATGATATGCAAGAAACCGGATAATTGAGTATCGTTTATTTGTAAAGCATTATTCTCATCCACAAAATTCATTTCCAATTGATCTGAATCAAAATGCTCAAGTCCTTCAATGAGATATACCGGATCAAAGGCTATTAGCATATCCTTTCCCTCTTGTGTTATTTCAAAAGGAATATCGCCATCGCCCCTATCTTGTGATCTTGCGGATATTTGTAATTTATTTTCTTCAATGTTAAGTTTAACCGTATCGCCCTTTCCCTTGGCGATAATATTGATCAGTCTTAACGCTTTTAATATCTCGACTCGATCGATGATAATTTTCGTTTGAAATTGTTCAGGTAAAACAGCTTTATAGTTGGGGAAGGAAACATCCATAAGTCTGGCCGTAAAAAAAGTGTTTCTAATCTTTGTGATAACCTTTTTACCGTCAAAACGAATGGCGAATAATTCTTCATCAGATTCTTTTAAAAGAGTTTGAATCTCTTTCATACTTTTAAGAGATAGGAAAAAGTTTAGGTCAGAACGTTCTTCATCAAAAACAATTTCTTCTGTAACTGCCATTCGATAGCTGTCTGCAGATACGAGTCTTAAATATTTCCCCGAAAATTCCCATAATACGCCATTCAGATTACGCATCATTTCATCTGTTGATGCGCAAAACAAAACCTTTGAAATCATTTTCAATATGATGTCTTTTTGAAGTTGGATGGGTTCTCCTACATCCTCAAAATCAAGATCAGGATAATCATCCGCATTCATCACTGGAATTTTAATTTCGCCTGCACCTGTATAAGCGATAGCTTTGTTCGGCTCCAAGGTAAAAAAAACCTCATCTTTTAAAAGGTTTTTGGATATTTCCTCCAATGTAAGGGCATCTATAACAAATGCTCCGTTCCCTTCTTTTTCAAATTGATCGATTTTTATCATCATGGATGATTCCATGTCTGTTGCAGAAAAGAAGATATCTGTTTCATTGCCGTGAATTTTCACACCAGATAAAATCGGTTTGATATTTTTTTTGGGTATAATATTGACAATCTTGGAGGATGCACTGATCAGTGCACTCTTTTTCATTGAAAATTTCAATTGTATCACTCCTCTAGATTCTTTATGGATTATTGTTGCAAATGAAATCTAAAATGTTTTGGAAATCATCTCCAAAATAACGATCACTATGGTGGGGTTTTTGAGTCTGTTGAAGTATTTCAACATATTTTTCTAATCGCTCTCCTGTTTTCATTGGCCGCAAAAAGCACAAACCCCTTAAAGCTAACATCAATTCAATGGCGGTCACTTTTTCGCAATTTCCGACGATTGAAAAAGCCTTCCTTACTGAAACAGAGCCCATGGAAACATGATCTTCTTGAAAAGCAGAGGTTGGAATACTATCAACAGAGCCTGGATGAGATAAGGCTTTGTTTTCTGAAACCAGTGAAGCGGCTGTATATTGCCAAATCATAAAACCACTGTTTAAACCTTCTTCGCCTCTGGCCAGGAATGGAGGTAAAGAAGACACCAAGGGATTAACCAGGCGGTCTATACGTCGTTCGGTAATATTAGATAATTCAGTTAATGCGATTGCAACAAAATCCGCAACCAGGGCTATTGGTTCGCCATGAAAATTACCACCACTAATGGCTTCATTTTCAAAAATGATTGGGTTATCAGTTACTGAATTGAATTCCCTTTCTAATACGATTTTAGCATAATCAAAGGTATCTTTTACAGC
>CAYYNI010000033.1:0-15166 GCA_964472765.1 uncultured Thermotogaceae bacterium
TCTCATCTGCAAGGTTTTTCGCCTATTTCCTTAAAAAACCTTGCAGCTAAATCGGTAAAAAATGCTCTGTATATCTTTATTTGTGAGGGTTCTGACTTATTCAGCAGGCCCTAATTAAACTCAAAAAAACAAGAAGCCACGGGGACGTTCACGCCGTCAGATACGTTCGGGTGGTTATTTATTTGTAAAACGATACCGAATGACATGTTTCGGACAGGCATCAACACATTCCCCGCACAGGGAACAATCCAGGCTCTCTATTTTGCCTTTTTTCACCAGCGCCATCACATCGAGACTCATCACGCATTTGTTTGAGCACTGTTTACAGCTGATACAGTTTTCCTTCTCCGCTGTCAATTTCAACCCCGGTAGTTTCAAGACTCTTCTGAGCAACATTCCCAGTTGCATGAAGGGAGCCATCCAACAAACGGAATGACAAAAGGAGCGTCTTCCACCAATAAGTGCAACCACAAGAATAACAATCAGGACCGCATAGTAAATGATGTAGGCTTCCGGCTCAGAAACAGATATACCATGCCATGTCTGATACAGAAAATCCACTTTGTTGATCCCGCCTGCTTTCATACCAAGTGCAACCATCATGCCGACCCAAGGCGCCCAAATCACATATTTGATCCATTTGCGCCATTTTCCTTTGTTTCTTTTGTTATTGGCCAGAGTTGCGATTTCCTGTAGCCCAGCAGCCGGGCAAATCCATCCGCAAAATAGCCTTCCGAAAAAGACGGCACTTATCCCCATTGCAATAAAAACGATGAAACTTCCGGCCATAATCCCGTCTGCGATTGCCAGTAGGATCAAATAAGGCGAAAGATAGTAGAAAGTGATTGGAAAGAGCAGCAATGAGAGGATCAGCATTGTTTTTCGGATCGATTGTCTTTGGAGATTCAAAGAATACGCCCGGATTTTTGCTTCATCATTGCCATTTGTCTGTTTCGCCATTATTTTTCACTCATTTCCCTCGCCCATTGCATCACTTCCGGTTTGAGTGTGTCAAAATCCTTTGCAACATTTACACAGCTGAATCCTCCAAGGTAGGTGTTGCTTTTCTCAATAACGGTTTTGGCGTTTTCTTCCGTTTTCCCCGCCCCGCCTTCGTGTGTGTAGAAAAAGGCAATTTTTTTATTTTTGAGGATTCCCGTTTCAAGAAGCGTCTTGACGGGCGGCGCATAGGTAAATGCCCAGACCGGTGTTCCGATAAAAATGGTATCGTAATCATCGGGACGAACACTCATGGGTTTCAATTCCGGCTTTTTCTTCATTACAACCTGACTCCCTCCCCACAGAAATTTACCGAATCCTTTTGTTTTCATTTCCTTAATGGGTTGGACGAGTTCGATATCCGCTGAAAGTTCTTTTGCAATCACCTCTGCCACTTTCTTTGTGTGACCTTCGTACGAGTAATATAAAACCAAGATTTTAGCCATTACGGTCATCTCCTTTTTCTCTTCATCACTGTTTTCAGCTGTTGGTTGGTTTATTGAGTGTTCGTTATTTCAATCGGTTTTAATCTTTGAATTATAGCACGGTTCAACGTTTACTTTGCCCCCTGCACAATCGGGGATCGGGGTCTTTTCAAAATATGAGATAATACACAAGGATAACTATTTTGGCAAAACAAGACTTGGCTTTTCGTCATGCAATCATGTTTAAGAGGTGAATCCATTGGGAACGGTCGTTGTGGTATCGGATCTAAGCAAAAACTTTCAAACAAAAGTGAAGAAATCCGGGCTAAGAGAAAGTTTTAAGTCTTTGATTCACCCGGTATACAGGGAGGTGAAAGCGGTACAGGATGTCTCTTTTTCTGTGGAAAAAGGGGAAATTCTCGCTTTTATCGGACCCAACGGGGCCGGAAAGTCAACAACCATCAAGATGATGACGGGGATCCTCTATCCCAGCCATGGAACGGTGACAGTTCTGGGTTTGATTCCCTGGAAATCACGAAAAAGATTGTCATACAAAATCGGATCGGTTTTTGGCCAAAAATCTCAAATGTGGTTTCATCTCCCACCGGAAGACTCTTTTGAACTGATGGCGGATATTTATGAACTGGATCGATACGATTATAAAAATACATTGAAAGAACTGGTCCAGCGTTTTCAGTTGGAAGAATTCATGCATCAACCCGTTCGAAAGCTCTCGTTGGGCCAGCGAATCCGATGTGAAATAGCGGTAAGTTTGATTCACAGCCCGGAGATTTTATTTCTGGATGAACCCACCATCGGGTTGGACGTGGTGGTAAAAAATCAAATCAGAGATCTGATTAAAGACTTGAACAATAGAAACCAGCTGACCGTGTTCCTCACTTCCCACGATGTGTCTGATATAGAAAAGCTTTGCCGGAGGGTCATTGTCATCGATCGGGGACAACTGATTCTGCACAGTACGGTGAATGAACTAAAACACGCTTACTTGCAGACAAAAATCCTGTCCTTGAAACTGGAAGAGGCCTATGTGCCGACTATTCAGGGTGTCACCATCCTCAAGCAAAAGGGGACCGGTTTGAAATTGGAAGTGGATACGACTCAATGCCCCCTGCAGCAAATCATTGATGATATTATCAAACAGACGACCATCGTGGATATGACGATTTCGGAAACGCCCATGGAAGAGATCATCGAAACGATTTATACCGGCAGCTGATGGCCATGAAAAGGGTCAAAAAATATCTGACGGTGTTTAAAATAACCGTTGTCAACGATCTCATGTATTCCCGAAATTTTATCGGGCAATTGTTGTTTTTCGGTTTGTTTTTATTCGTTTATTCCTTTTTATGGCGTGTGGTGTTCAAGGACGGGCAAATCGAAGGCTTTACCTTTGTAAAAATGATGTGGTATTTCATGTTTACCGAATCCATCATGCTGGCGAAATTTGCCTTCCACGGGGAAATGGCACAGGATATCAAAACCGGGGATATTGCCTATCATCTTAACAAGCCCTATTCGTACCTGTTGTTCATGTATGCCAAGTACTTGTCATCCAGTTTAGTCAGAATGGGCATGAATCTCATATTCGGATCACTGATCCTGTTCGTGACATTGCATGAAGCACCCGTCACACCTGTCAATCTGATTCTGGGTGTTTTGTCTGCCATCACCGGTTTAACCATCAATTTCACCTTTTATTTTTTAATCGGAATGAGTGCCTTCTGGTTTGAGGAAAACACCGCCTTTTCCTTTATCTATTCCAAATTCCTGTTTACCGTAGGAGGCTTGTTCATTCCAGTCGAATTCTTCCCGGAATGGTTGAAACAGCTCAGTGATAAACTGCCGTTCATGTATATTTTAAACGCCCCTGCCAAGGTCTATATCGAAGGAATCGATGAATTTCTTCGGGTTTTTCCCATCCAGTTGATGCAGGTAGGTATTTGGGCGGGACTCATCGGAATTTTGTTTTTTGCCGGGACAAAAAAACTGGCGATTAACGGCGGATAAAGGAGACGGATCAGCGATGAAAAAAGGCTTAAAATTGATCTGGCGTTATTTCAGATTTAACCTCTCGGCCCAGATGGAATACCGGGCCAATTTCTTAATACAAACCTTGGGGATGATCGTCAACGACGTGTTTTTGCTGTTTTTCTGGTGGATTCTCTTTGGAAAAGTGGGTGTGATCAACGATTACGGCATGAATGATATGATGTTGGTTTACTGTGTTGTAACGACTTCCTTTGGGATCTCACAAGTCTTTTTCGGAAACTTGTTTAACATGACTCAAATCATCATCAGTGGCGAACTGGATTCCTATCTCCTGCTGCCCCAAGATCCCCTGTCCCATTTACTGGTCTCCAGGATTTCTCTGGGAGCCCTTGGCGATCTGGTTTTTGGACTGGCGCTCTTTTTCTTCACATCCTATGCCTCCCTGTTTAACTTTTTATTGCTACTCATTGTTTCCATACTGGCTTCTTTTGTCTTTACAGGATTCAATATCATCTTTCAATCGTTGACCTTTTATATTGGCAACGCCACCTCATTGGCAAGTGTCATCCCGGACTCCATTTTAACCTTTTCGCTGAATCCCCATACCCTTTTTACCGGCGTGGTCCGAGTTATTTTGTTTACCCTTATCCCAAGCATGTATTTTTCATTTCTTCCCGTTTCAATTATCAAACATTTCGATGGCTGGCACATGCTTTATCTTGCGGGTGCGGCTGCTTTGTTTATGACGACCGGTGTGATTGTGTTTAAAAGAGGTTTAAAAAAATATGAAAGCGGCAATCTGATTGTGAAACGGATGTGAGTTAGCAAAGAACCATAGAGAGTTAACTTTTAACGTGCCATGAAAGCACCCCCGTTGGTAGATGCGTTCCTTTGTCAATGACCTTTATGGCTTTTTCCCTTTAAAATTCCCTCTTGTTTCTTATGTGTTTGTTTTTTGCTTGTCTTAGGCTGTAATGCTGGTCCATATCATGAGTGATTAAAATGATTCAATCTTTTTTTAAGCTTCATTGATTATCCTGTTTGTGTAGAGAACGAAAAGTCAATGAATGCTATAATCTCAGAAAACAGGAGAATAGGATGAAAATATTAATTGTAGAGGATGAAAAACCGTTGGCTGTTGCCTTAAATGAGATACTCACAAAGAACCATTATCTTGCGGATTGTGTTTATGATGGCGAAGATGGTTTAGAGCATGCCCTCAGTGCAATTTACGATGCGATCCTGTTGGATATTATGCTGCCAAAAATGAACGGGTTTCAGGTTCTCAGGAAGCTGAGAGAACAAAAAGTCTCTACACCGGTCATCATGCTCACTGCCAAAGCTGACGTGGATGACAAGGTTAAGGGATTGGATGACGGTGCGGATGATTATCTAACAAAACCCTTTGAAACAAAGGAACTGCTTGCACGAATCAGAGCGGTCACAAGAAGAAAAGAGCCCTTGGTATCAGAAGAAATGTCTTTTGGTAACCTATCACTGGATAAAATGAATTTGAAATTATCAAGTGAATCAAAAGAGATCAAAGTCAGTCTGAAGGAATACTTGATTTTGGAGCTGTTGATTAAAAATGTTGGACAGGTCATTTCAAAAGAACAGTTTATTGAACATATCTGGGGGTTCGACTTTGATGGTGAATACAATATTGTCGAGGTTTACATCTCTTTCGTGAGAAAGAAGTTGAAATCCATTCGTTCAAATGTAAAGATAGTCGTTATACGTGGCCTTGGCTATACCCTTGAGAGTGCTAATGATTAAGAAGATCCGTCTCAAGTTCATTGCCTTAACGGTAGCTGTTTTGTTATCTCTGCTGTTGGCTATACTCATAACAATCAACAGTTTTATGGCTTATCAGTCCAATCGTCGGATAGATGCCTTTTTAAACGACATGATAGAGAATGATGGTAAAATATTGCCGACACCTTTTCACTCGCTCCCCCCCGGAGAACATCCCCCGGCACTAAATATTCCCATCAAAGGGTTTTCAATCAAATTTGACAGTAAGGGTGAACAGTTTCCGTTCAATCTAAACAAAGCAGACATCAGCCAAGAGACTGCCGCCTTCTATGCAGAAGAAGTCCTAAAAAACGGAAACCCCGAAGGAAAAATCGACAGTTACCAGTACAAAGTAAAATCAACCCCTTCCGGTACGTTGATTGTCTTTGCCGATCAAACAACCCAGGACTTGATGTTGATAGAGCTTCAGCATTTATCTTTGATCACAGGAAGTATCAGCATGATCGTTTTGGTCATTATCACCGTTCTGTTGTCTAAATTTATCGTTAAACCAGTTAACATTGCTTTTGAAAAACAAAAGCGCTTTGTTGCAGATTCCAGTCATGAACTGAAGACGCCTCTGGCCATTATTTCAGCCAATATCGATATCTTAGAGATGGAAAATCAAAATAATAAATACATTAGAGAAATTAAGAATCAATCTCAACGAATGAATCATCTGATCAAAGAATTGTTGGTATTGGCAAGAACCGAAAATCAAACGAACAAAAACCATTTCAATGACTTCAATTTAAGCGATGTCCTTGAAAATACGGCACTTCCATTTGAAGTCTTTGCCTTTGAACAGGGAAAAGAAATCGTATTAGACATTGCAACAGATGTTCATTATTTTGGTGATGAAAACAACATCAAAAAGATGTTAAGCGCTTTGATTGATAACGCTGTGAAATATTCAATTAAAAACTCCCAAGTCATGATCTCACTTCAAACAAAGGGAAATAAAAAGATGATTCAGATTCAAAATACGTTTACCGGCACTTTGCCGGAAGACACTGACAAGTTATTCGACCGATTTTACAGAATAGATGAATCCCGTGCAAGAAATACGGGCGGATTCGGTATCGGATTGTCTGTCGTGAAGAATATCGTTGAACAGCATGGTGGTAAAATAACAACTGAACAACTTCCAGAAAACAAAATTGCATTCAAAATTTCATTCTATAACTAATTAACATTTGATAAACAGGCGAGAACAGATCATAATAAAGCCTTTTAGAAGGATGCCTTCTACTAAGAATCCCTTCCTTAAGAAGGGATTTTTTGTTACTCTGATTTTCATAAAATACTTCAAGGTTTCTTTAAGAAACTTTATGTAAGATCGGGCATATCGGAAAGAGTGACGCAATTAGAGGATGACGGAGATGATGGGATGAAAAAGATTTATCGGCATGAAAAGAAGTACATGATTAATCCACAACAGAAAAGAGTGATCACTTCAAGACTTGGGAAGTTTTGTCAGGTAGACCCGAATGCGACAGATGACAGCTCATACAGAGTGAGCAGCTTGTATTTTGATGATTATATGAACAGCGGTGTTGAGGATAAACTAATCGGAAGTCTCAAGAGAAAGAAATTCAGAATCAGGGTGTACAACGGAAGTGATGATGTTATTAAATTGGAAAGAAAGGCAAAAAACGGAAATATGTGTTTAAAAGATTCTGTAAGGATTTCAAGAGAACAATATGATGCCATTATGAATGGTAATTTGGAAATTCTCAAGCACATGAATCATGCGGTCTGCCGTGATTTTTATTTTTTATATAGAAATCGCCTATTACGTCCCAAGGTTATCGTGGATTATATGCGGCAATGTTTTATTTTTCCTCAGGGAAATGTCAGAGTGACGATGGACAGTAATCTTCACACTTCGGTTGGGAAATGTGATTTGTTCTCGCCGGGGGTTTATATTCCGGTTCTGGGTAAGGAACAGGTTGTTTTGGAAGTGAAATATACCGGATTTTTGCCTTCGGTTATTCGAGATATGGTTCAGCATGGCAGCGGCCATATGGAAGCCATATCAAAATATGCTTATTGTAGAAGTTCATTTTAAATAAAAAAAACAGGGAGGAATGATGATGACTTTTAACGATTTTATTCAGGGAACAGATTTGGCAGGAAGCAGTATCAGTGGCTTGGGAATGGGTGCGACGCTTTTCTTGGCTTTTGCACTTGGATTATTCATCTTCTGGATTTACAAAAGGACGTATCAGGGCGTGATGTACTCCAAGACGTTTAACATCTCATTGGTTGCCCTGACCATGATCACCGCTTCCATCATCATGGCAGTGACCAGTAACATTATCCTTTCACTGGGGATGGTTGGGGCATTGTCCATCGTTCGATTCAGAACTGCCATAAAGGATCCGATGGATGTCATTTACATGTTCTGGGCAATTTCAGTCGGAATCATTGTGGGTGCCGGATTATACATGCTTGCCGTTGTCACTTCACTCATCCTGGGAATTGTTATGTATGCCTTCTCCAAGATGACGTGGAAAAACGAGCCGTATTTGCTCATCGTAAACTATTCGGATATCACTGTAGAAGATGCCCTCTTTAAAGTGATCAATGAAAAAGCGGGGACATACAAGATCAAGTCAAAGACAAAGGCTGCTGAAAATTTTGAATTGACCGTTGAGATACGTTCAAAGAAAGAAAATACCACCCTGGTGAACGAAATTGATGGATTAGCGAACGTTCGTCACACAGCCCTTATCAGCTATGATGGTGAATACGCCGCATAACTGAAAAAAATCATGATGCGGATACGCTGGGTAATCGAATAGTCTGAAAAGGCAGGTGATCGATATGAAAAAGTTTATGATCCTCATAATCAGCTGTTTTCTGATCACATTGGTTATCATTAGCGCAGATTATGTGTTAGAAAAAACCTCAGCAGTCGTTGAAACAGCAGCTGAACAAAAGACATCAGAAGAATTCATTGAAGATAAAAGACCGGATGAATGGGCGGAGGTTGTGTTTCCGGAGAACGAAGTGGTGGAAATCAGATTGTACATAGACGAGCAGCAATACGATTACATGGTGGAAAATGCATCATCTGAGTTGTATGTTCCGGCGGACATCGTTTACAACGGTATAACCATTAAGAATATTGGGATCAGGCCCAAGGGGAATTCTTCTTTGAGAGAGGCCATCAATGCGGGAAAAGAGCAGTTCAGTTTCAAACTTAAATTTGACAAATATCTTTCGCAGAGTTTATGCGGAATCAAAGCGATTGGCCTCAACAATTGTTTTTCAGATGCATCTTACATACGGGAAATCATGAGTTATGAGATGATCGATCAGATGGGATTGCCGACTCCCGGAACAACATTCTGCAACGTGTATATCAATGATGAACTGGCAGGATTATATCTTTCGGTTCAACAAATTGATGAGGTGTTTACTGCCGCCTGGTTTAACGATGGGGATGGGGACCTTTTCAAACCCGAAAGAACAGGGGCCGATCTGGTGTATATCGATGATGCGTATTCATCTTATTCCGGACTATCAGAGAGAACTAACGTAGATGATGACGGTGAAGCGGCGGTGGTTGAGATGATCAAGGCATTGAGTACCGGCAAGAACCTTGAGGAAGTGCTGTATGTGGATCTGGTGTTGAAGTATCACGCATTGAATACGGCAATGCTCAGTCTCGACAGCTATATGGGCGGGATGTTCCATAATTATTATTTGTATGGTGAAGACGGCAAATACATGATTATCCCCTGGGATTACAATATGTCGTTTGGTGGGTTTGGAAGCGGTGCGCAGCAAACGTCAGGAGATGAAACATCGTTCTATATCGACGAACCGACTTCAGGAGCCATGGAGAATTATCCGCTCATCAACACATTGCTGTTAAATGAAGACTATCTTCAGCAGTATCATGAATACCTGACAGAATTGATAACAGGGCCCCTTGAAATAGAAACGTTTAAAGCACGTGCGGAAGAATTGACGGCGTTGATCGATGAATACATTAAAAATGATCCTGAACCGATGAGTTCTTATGAAGCCTTCCAGTCAGCACTTTACGGCACTCAGAATACAGAACAAGATAAGGTTTTCGATGGTCTTCAATCACAGGAAATCGTAAATGAAAAAGTACAGGAAATGACGGATCAGATGGCTCAACGGCAGAATATCAGAATGAACCCGGGAGGAATGGTTGGGGGTCCTGCATTACTAGCCTTTGTGGAAAATTGGACTGAGAACATTCAAAAACAGTTGTCGGGTGAACGGGCGTCCACAAACAATGGAGAAGGTAATCAGGCTGGAATGATGTCACGGGGAATTTGGGGTGATGACAGAAAGCCTCTGATGCTTGCTACAGGAGAAGGGTCCGGTACGACTTATGATCCTTCCGCCATGATGGTTATGGCCGGCGGCAGACCGCCGATAAACGGGGAACCTGCCGAAGGCATGCCAGGTGGTAATCGCCCTCAACCTCCTGAGCAAATGCAACTGCCTCGAAATCATCCTTTACAACAAGAGGGGGGGATGGACCCTGAAGCAATGAAAACCTTGTTTGAGAATCAAGAAGGCGCTCCTCATGATTTTAAACAGGCTTCTATTGGATTTCTCCTTGTGGGAGCAAACACAGGGAAATATTTGTTGGTCATTCTAACCGCATTTGCAGTCATTTTCTTTGCAAGTTTGATTAAAAGAAAACACTGAAAACAATCGCTTAATGGTTCATGATTCGAGTGAGATCGTGGCTCAGTTTTAATGTAATATAATCAAGTTTTTTTACTTGATCATGAAAACCTTGACAAACGAGAATAAAATTAGTATAATAAATACCGGTTTCTTTCAAAAACCGGTATTTATTAAATTTTAGAGGTGATTTCATGGCCAATCAACAACTTTTAAGGAAAAAATTCTACTACTTGTCTCAAAGGGACGGTTTGACAGAGATCTTTACAGGCATCTTCTTTTTCTTTTATTCATCACTCATCATGACATTACTGGATTTTTCAAGTGAAGCAAAAAAAACGGTGATTTTCGTTTTTGTGTTTGCGTTTTCCGGGCCTATTATTCAATTTATCAGAAAGCATCTTACTTACTCTCAATCGGGCTATGTCAAAGGCAAATCGGAGATGGCCAAGCCGTTTCTCTTTTTGGTGGTCTTTCCAATCGCCATTTTTCCGGCTGTCATCGGTATTTTTCTCCACCTTTTTCATTTCAATGAGTTCGTCGATTCCTTCATTTTGTTTTCCCCTTTGATATTCGGCGTTCTTTTCTTCTTTTATTACTGGTACATCTACCGTTCGGGAGGCGGGATTTTCTACGCCGTCTTCGCCTTTTTGACGTTCATTCTCTCGATTATTCTTTTTGTCTTCAATCATCTGCTTCAATCTGAAGGGTATGCCCTGTTTTTTTTCATCAACGGCATCATTTTGGTCTTATTTGGTATGGGTAAACTCATTTTATTTATGAAAAGAGAGCAGCCTGATGAAAAGAAATAAGAATATCCTTGAACAGATTTTGATGATCGATAAGATCATTCATGAACCGGCGAGGCTATTTATCATGTCTATTCTGTACAATACCCAAGAAGTAGATTTTTTGTTTCTGCTCAATGAAACACAGCTTTCAAAGGGGAACATCGCCACCCATACCAGAAAATTGGAGGAGGCGGGCTATCTAACTGTAAAAAAAGAGTTTGTTGGAAAAAAAACCCATTCTTCCTATGCGATCACTGCAAACGGGAAAAAAATATTTGAGGAATACACGGATTCAATGAAAAAGATTTTGGATGAAATTCTATAATACCACAGCGTTTAACCTGAAAGCGTTCACTTAAAAGACGTTGGTTTTTTATTTCTTTCTTGATTTTGGAATCTGAGTAACAGGCAGCAGATCTGTGATGATCTCTTTGCTGAAGGCTTCATTTTCAATATCCAATATAAAGTGTTCTTTCGCCCCGTTATAGGGGTAGCCCGTTTGGGCATTTTTCATTTTTTCCTTTATCACCTCCAGCATTTTGACGAAAACCGTGTTATCGCAGACAAGCAGCACCGGTTTTTCGTCGACATAGACCATATATTCCCCAAACATCTTTTTGTATCGTATGATGCCGACACCTTCAATTTGTTCACAGATGTATTCAACATATTCTTTTGTCGTTGCCATGGCCATTCTCCTTATCCTATTCTGTATGCGACGCTCATCCGCACGCCGAAGCGTTTGTATGATGTGAAATAAAGCGCAAACAGTAAAATGTGACCTTTCGAGCGTTGCCTATTCCTTCAAATATCAAGTATCCCACTTGTAATGATATCACACAAACGGTTGTTCTTTTAATGGCCTCTGCAGGCAAAGCCATAAGCATGATATAATGGTATTTAAGCTAGCCTTCAAAACAGAAAAGGTTAAGGAGCGTCTTTAGTAACGAAATAGAAAGGAGAAAAAGAGATGAAAAAATTGAGATTGGGCTCCACGGCTATTGAAGTCTCACAATTGGGCTTGGGATGCGTTAACTTTGGCACAACCGTTTCAGAGGATTTGTCGTTTCAATTGATGGATACATACGTTGACAATGGCGGGAATTTTTTCGACACGGCGAACAATTATGCTGTTTGGAATGGCGGAAACGGCAGGGAAAGTGAACGGGCCATTGGGGCGTGGTTGAAAGCAACCGGCAACAGAGATAAGGTGGTACTCGCCACCAAATTGGGAGCATTAGCGAAAAACGCCCAAAGTTCAGGGTTTTCGCAAATGCAGGGTTTAAGCGAGCGGGTCATCTTCGAAGAAGTTGAAAAATCCTTGCAAACCATGGGGATAAACACCATCGACCTGCTGTATTTGCATGTGGATGACTTTGAAACTGAGCAGGAAGAATACATGGAGGCTTTAAACTCACTAATGAAAAAGGGGTATGTCAAGGCCATCGGATGCAGCAACTTTCTGACTTGGCGGATAGAAACCGCCAGACAGATTTGCAAAAAACACGACTATCCTTTCTTTAGTGCAGTCCAGCAACGGCTGAGTTATCTGAACCCCGTTATGGATGCGGATTTTTATCCGCAGATCCCGTACAACAGAGAATTGGGACAGTATCTGGACTATCATAAGGATATGACGCTTGTCGCCTATTCTACACTGCTGGACGGCATGTACAACCAAGAGGCCATCACCCATAAGGCATATCAAACTGTTTACAGCGTGGAGAAATTCGCTGAGGCAAAAAAACATAAAAACCCCAATACATTTGTGATCAACCAAGTGGCAGACATGCATAACGGAACCGTTGTGCTGCTCACATCCAGCAAACCGGAACATTTGATTGAGAGTATACAATCAAGAGAATGACAACCGCCATGTAACCAGGGGGACAGTCCCCTTGGAAAACTGAGTATGGCTTATTCAAAATAAGCGGTGTTTTGATTGTCTGCTTTCGCCTTCGGCCAGTATTTTGTGTCCAGATGTTGACTGGAACAGTTTATAGCGACGATCTTTCCGTGAGACTTGTCTGAGGAAAAAGCCGGAACGATCAGGACGTTGTCTTCCAGAACGGGATTGGCAATGACGCAATAGCCGTTGTTATCAATGGTGGACAAACCGATCTGATGATGCCATTTTTCTTTACCCGTTGTTGCATCAATGGCCTGTACCACACCGTTCATCGTACAGATATAGACGATTCCGTCGCTTCCGATAACCGGTGAGGTGTTAATCCCACCAGCTGCCTGAAATTCCCAGTTTTTGCTTCCCTTATAATCGTAGGAAACAAGTTTCTTTTGATCCGATATCACAAAAATATCCTTTGTGGAAGAGATAGCGGGTTCGGGCATTGTTCCGTAAAAATCGCTGTTTTTTCCTGATGAAATCTTTCTGGACCAGATTTCTCCGCCGTCTTTCACATCAACGGCATACAAGGTCAGGGTATCTTGATAAGACTCGATAAAGAACACGGCATCGTGTTCACTCCAACCTTTTGCACGTCCAGCAATCGGAGAGGATAAGACGGACGAACTGCTGATGCTTTTTTCCCATTTAACTGACAGATCCGTTTTGTTTAAAGCCAGACAAGTGCCTTTGTTGGTCGTAACATAAATGGCGTCATTTGTAATGAGTATTCCCGTTGGCTCTGTATTCTTTTTTTGCAAATTGATGGAATGGCTGTTTTCTCCGGAAGCATAATCAGCATATCCCCCAGAGAGCATTTTCCCCATCACATCATAAAAGTGCTGATAGGTGTAAACCATCCTTTTATTTCCCTTGTCAAACCCGTAGATCAGGTTCCCGTCCTGATAACTTTTCCAGAAATGATCGTCCAAGTTCTCATCAAAGATATAAAAATCGCCGTTGCCGTTATAAATAAACATCTGTTTGTCATCGGCTACCCACACCGGATCGCTAAGATTACTGGTGTTCATTTCTTTTGTTTTCAACAAATTCCCCGAATGGTCAAATTTGAGGATTTTTCCTTTTTGAGTCACGGCATAGAGATGGCCTTCCGCATCCAATGCGAGATCTTTGTTGAACAGGTCATCCGAGATAATGTATGACCATTTACGATGACCTTCCTGCGTTGAATTGACCTGTACGATAATTCGTTGGCTTTCAAGCGCTTTGAAATGTGGGATGAAACTGTCCCGAACGACCACATGATAAAAATCCTCATCCTTTTCGCTTAAATTCTGTATGGTGAAGGTTTTCTCAACGGCATTGGGTATCTTTTCCTCCCCTTTGTACCATTGATAATAATAGGGAGGTGTTCCGCCTTCAGCCGTCACTGAGAGTGTGACGGAATTCCCCTCCTGTTTTGTCTGATTGTCAGGCTGCTGTGATATTTTCAGTGATGACGGGATATAAGAGAGGCCACCGGTGTTTTGATTGTTATAACTTCCCCTTGGCCAGGGAGCGGCACTGAGTCCTTTGGCCGTTCCTGCAATCAGCTTGATACCGGTGGTATTAGGGGTTAAGACGACCCCGTTTGACAGGATCAGCACATCGGAAAAATTTGCCGGTGTGCTGTTTGTTTTTTTCAACGGAGACTGCCAGATAATCTCAGAGGTATCCGTCACCTTTTCACCTTTTGCATTGTAAACGGGAGTGGTTGCTATGTTGTAGGTGAAACCGTTATATGTTGTCACGTTGATATGCCCGTCTCTACCGATTACCGGTGCTGCATTTATCTGTGAATCAAGCTGTTTTTTCCATGAAAAGGTGTATTGATCGTTTGTACCATATCCCATCAACAAGGTGTCTTGATAGCAATAAACCGCATGATCTTCACACCCAAAGTAAAAGCTGCCATCCGTTGAAATGCTTATGGGCGTTGTAATAACACTGTCCATTTTTATACGCTGTTCAACGTTTTGATAATCCGAAGACATGAGAATTAATTCATCATTGACGGCAAAGATCGGTCGACCTTCTGCATCGATACTGATAGCACCTGTGGTCTTTCCCGAAAAGGTCTGTGTCGTTCTTTGTGAAGGATTGACAGTGCCGCTTAAATCCATCGTTGTAAAAACGGTTTGATTGTCTGAAGTGCTTCCCAGTATCAGAATATCATCGTTGACGGTCGTGGTGATTCCCTCTATTCGGGAAAGGTTGTCGAAAATATGCGAGCCGTATTCTCCTTTGTCGGAGATTCGAAGAATCATGCATTTGTTGCCAACTGTGAACAGAAGGAATTCTTCTCCACTGTTACTTTGCGCAGTTGAAAGGTTTTCCACCAAACCGTTCATTTCCTTCTCTGAAACCCTTTGATTGTCAATTATCCGGATGACTGAAGACTGATCCAGATTTACGGCATAGCAGATACGATTATTACCGTCTACAACCGGCCGGGTGACACTCTTTATTTTTTTCATAAAAGGAGCGGAGTATGGAATGGTCCATTTGATATTCAATTTGTTTAAGTCTTTATCGAAATCCAGGGCATATAGATTAGCCTTGGT
>CAYYNI010000034.1:0-15021 GCA_964472765.1 uncultured Thermotogaceae bacterium
CCTTTGATGCCAGATATTTACTCCAGGAAACGTTATTGGGTTGATTTCTGAAACCGGAAATCCAGCCCCCGCCATGGGCAAAAAAAACAACCGGATATTGATCACATGTCTCATCCGGATACCAGCAGTCCAATTTGAGAGGTAGGTTTGATGTTTGTTTGTACACATAGGTATCAAACAGGTACTGGCCTTTGGGCTCAAGGGGAACTCGTCTGGTAAATAGAAAGAGGATGAATACGATAACAACGCCTGCAAAGGCAATGGCCCCGTTGAAAGCCAGCAAAAAGAAAAAAAGCAGCCACAAATAGAATTTGTTGACCATAAAGTATGATTTTTTGATTCGGTTCATCCTTTTGCTAAAAAAGGTTTTATCACTCATCGTCAGACCCATTCCTTTGAAATGGAATTTCTCTACCTCTGATTATACTTCAAAAACTCAAAAAAAAGATTAAATTCAGGCGATAGACCACTCATCCTCTTACCACCTTAAATATGGTAAGATTATGTGACACTAAAGGAACTATCGTTTTTTGTATCTGACAAAGCATTCAAAAGGAGACGGATTTGCAGAACAAAGGGGTCAAGTTTTTATTAGGTGCTCTTCTTGCAATTATTATAATTGGTATTATACACGGAGTTTTTCTTGCCGTTCAGTCTTCGTTTTTTCCCGTTGAAAACCTGTTTGACTATCTGACCCAAACCAATTATCAGCCGGAATTATCTGACTTCTATTATGATATTCAAGCCACACACGATGATCTGGTCTTTCGCTTTGACTTGCCCGCTGAAAATGATGCCGTTATGATTAAAAGCGGCTTTGAGCAAAACGTAACTTGGTCGGTTTTGTCACTCAATCCATCGGATACTCTCCATAATTCAACGCTCAACATTCGCCTTTTGCCTGAAAAAGGTTGGCAGATGATGGATTTACGCTCGTTGGAAAAACCGACAGTTATTGTATTGGAGTTGAAAAAAGGCGGCAGACTGATACTTAATTCCACACCCTTAACAGGAAAATTAGAATACCTGAAGTTTTTCTCCCGCTTCAGCAATTTAATCTCGGATCAATTCGTGATGATCATATCCGGCATGAGTTTTCTTCTTGCATTCATTATGTTTTCCATCGGCCGTGTGAATCACGAGTTATCCAAATCCTATTTTGCCCTAGCTATCTCCCTCTGTTATTACGGGTTGCTTTTCTTTGTGTCGGGGACTTTCTTAAACAATGAAGGCTATCTTTACAGCATGCTGCAAGATACACAGGCTTCTTTCCTAATTCTGAATCAACTCTCGACACTGCTGAGCATTGCCTTTACCGTCGCTCTTTTTTATGGAATCGAATACTTTATTTTGAAAGGCTGGAAATACACTAAATTCCTTATTTTTCTCAACATAACTGGTTTTATTATATCCCTGTTTGGTGTACCATACCTGATCACAATTATTTCCTTTATCAATTTCCTGTTTTTTTCCATCATTGCTTATCAGTCCGGATTGATGCTGTTCACATTCTTGGCCTTTGTCAGACCGGTAGGAGAAATCGTCAACGGCTTTTCAAACCGATTGTATTCCCTGTATCCATTCAGCTTCAATGAGATTACTTTTTTTATCGTTTTTATCGGCTTTGGTACCTTTTTCATCATGGATTACAACCGAAAACAAAGAGAAATCAACGACAAAAATCAGGAGTTGAGTGCTTCAAATCAAGAAATTTTAGCCATGAATCAGGAATTGGAAAGCTCTTATCTTGAAATAGAAAAATTGAATAACGAATTGGAAGCCACCGTATCTAAACGCACTCAGCAACTTCGAAAAAGCATGCACTCGATCCAAACATTGCTGAACAACACTGATGAAGGGTTCATGAAATTCGATGCTTCCCTGATTATTGAACCGGAATACAGCCGGGAATGCCTGTCCATCTTTAACGGCCAAATTGACTATCAATTTTTCCCGGCTCTCATTCTATCCCAAACTCCTGATGAAATTCCGTTCCTTACCGAAACACTTCGAGCCGTTATCAATGAACCCTCCGATAATAAACGGGACATTCTGATTTCACTGATGCCTGATCTGGTCAACCGACAATCCAAAATTCTTTCTCTTAAATATCGTTTTATCAGGGAAAAACAATTTATGGAAGATAATGATCCGGATGATTTCGAAAAAAACATCCAGGAAAGGTCAAAAATCATGGTCATGGTTCGAGACATCAGCGAAAAGGTAAAACTAAAAGACCGTTATGAAAAAGAAAAAGAGTTGTTTGAACAAATCGTCAAAATCATGGCAAACTCGGAGAATTTTGTGGAATTGGAAGAGGATTACCGGCAATTCTGGGAAGAATTGGCACAGCTGCGTCAAGCCGAACACCAAGAGACTCTACATCAACAACCGTTCCCCATCAATCAGATTTTCAGAAGCATCCATACCTTGAAAGGCAATTTTGCCAGCTTCGGGTTTCGCCTGTTAGTTGAACACCTTCATCAGCTGGAATCAACCTTAAAAGAAAGCAAAGAGAATGCCGCTGATATTCTGTTCGGCATCATCGACACAGGTGAAGATGCCCAATGGTTAGACGATGAGATGCAAAGTGTTTACGAGTACATTAGCCCCCAAATTCTCGAACGCCAAATCGATCTGAACAAAAAGAGCAAATCACTCGTAAAAATCAAAGACCTTTTATCCTCAACTCCCAATCCGGATCAGCTCAAAGAAGCCAGAACCCTGTTGGATGAAATGGAAAAGACAAGTTTCGAAGACCTTTTCGAACCCACCAAAAACTTGGTTTTATCGACTGCTCGGCGGCTTGATGTCCAAATAAAAGCCTTTGATGTCAATGGAGCCAATATTTTTGTGGATAAATATAAGCTCAAACCGTTGTTGAAAACATGGATTCACCTGTTCAGGAACATCATCGACCACGCTATAGAAGACCCCGAACAAAGACTTGAAAACGGGAAAGACCCCGGTGCAACGATAAAGGTTCAAGCATACCGAAAAGAATCCTCTTTAATCATTGACATCACAGACGACGGTCGGGGCATCGACCGGGAAATGGTTTTTTCAAAAGCTCTTGAAAAGGGTTTTTTAAAGGTGGCCTCCGTGAAGCAATCCTCCGTCCGCCTGGAAGATATCCTGTTTCAAGAAGGATTTTCCACGAAAGACATTCCTACCGATATCTCCGGGAGAGGTGTGGGTTTAAACGCTGTCAAAAGTGCTGTTGAAAATCTTAACGGAACAATCAAAATCAAAACTGAAAAAGGGCTGGGAACGACCTTTTCCATTATCATTCCGGAGAACATTTTGTAAAACTGATTAAAACAAGCCTCGCACTAGTCTGATGGCATCTTCGGGACATACCTCATGGCAAACATAGCATCGGATGCACTTAGAATAGTCGATCTGTAAACGGTCGATGTCAATCGCTTTTACCGGGCAATTTTTCTCACACCTGCGGCATTTGATGCATTTATCTTTGTCAATTTGCGGCTTTTTTTTGAACAGGTTAAAACGATTACCAATAAAGTTTAGCCCTGAAAAAACCAAATTGGTTGTTGGTAAAACCATTGAACCGGACCATTCTCCTATAATTTGGTATTGAGGAATACGTTTCTTTTTTGACGCTTCCATGAGGATTGGAATTTTTTTACGATCTATTCCAAGCGAAGCGGCGATGGCATCGTCCAATGCAAAGGGATTCTCACTGATAAAAATAACACCCAACGATTTAGGCGTTCCATTGGAGGGACCGTTACCCTCATGAGCAATCAAACCGTCAACGATGCTCAATGTCGGATTAACAACCGAACAAATCTCTACCATCAATTTGGCGAAGTGATTGGTGTTTAAGGCCTTGAAATGCCAGGACGCCTTTTCTTTTCCTGGAACACACCCAAAAGTGTTTTTGACTGCCAACGTGAGCATGGTCAAAGAATGGGTTTTCATCTTAGCCAGATTCACGATCTTATCCGCTTCCAGCACTCGTTTGGAAAGGTTGAATCCGTACTCCCCATCATGATCAACCCGGACCGGTTCATCGAATTCAACAAAATCCACCTGATGCTTTTCACATATTTCAATCAAACCGGTCTTTTGAGCAACCGCACATCCGTTCCCATCGGGGGGACTATCTCCGACGAAAGGCTTGGTGCCAATCTCTTTCAGAAAATCCAACACCACGTCTAAAGTTTTAGGGTGTGTTGTCACCCCTTTTCGAATATCTCTGGCACTCAACAGGTTAGGTTTGACGAGGACACTATCCCCTCTTTTAAAAAGAGTGGCATACTGATCCAGAGCCGCCCGAAAGCATGAAGCCCCTTTTGTGTACATCTCCTCCATGGGTAAACGATGATTGACTTTGATAATCCGGACCTGCTCCATGCCCGTTTTTTGAGTGTTGTCATTTAATTTTTGTTCATAGGCCATATGTGCGCCATTCTCTTTTTGATTTGGATTATTCATAATATTCCAACAGCATTCGCTCGTATTCCGCCGTACGTGGAGAAAAAAATCCGGTTTCTTCCTCCCCTGTCAAATCAAACTCTTTGATCACTTTTGTTGGCTTTTTGGAGAGGATAAAAATTCGCTGGGCAAATACAACGGCTTCCCTTATTCCGTGCGTTACCAGAACAGCTGTCCAACGCTGCTGTTTTTGAATTCGCTTGACGGCCTCCATCAGTTTGATATTGGACCTCAAATCCAGATTTTGAAAGGGTTCGTCAAAAAAAATGATATCCGGATCAACGATCAATGCCCTGGCCAGATTCGCCCGCTGCTGCATCCCGCCACTCAACTTGGAAGGATGGTGTTTGGTGAATTCTTCCAATTCTACCAATTCCAATGATTGTCGGACCTTTTCTTCATCATTTGAAACAAACATAAGGTTGCTCAATAAACTACTCCAAGGAATCAGCCTCGGCTCCTGAAAGACAAACCCCGCTTGATGGTAATAACCTTGGACTTGCCCGGAATAATCATTGATCAATCCTGATAAACACCTCAGAAGGGTTGTCTTGCCGCAACCGGAGGGCCCTAAAAAAGCAACCCTTTCGGATTTTTTAATGGCTATCGACAACTGGTCCAGGACTTGTAAATCTCCGAAATGCTTGCTTAAATCATGGGTCCGAATCATTACGTCCATATTCCGTATCCTTTCTCATACAATAGGGTGATAAACCGGTCAAACAAATATTCCAAAAAGAAACCTGAGATAACCGCCACCGAAGTGAAGGCAAATACCGTAGGGGTTTCCAGATAGAATTTCGCCCAGGAAATATGAATGCCAAGCCCGCTGTCTCCGGCCATAAATTCCGCAACAATCGCCACTTTCCACATAGTTCCAAGACTCACCCTCACACAGGAAAGTAAAAATGGAACGATGGAACCCAGGTAAACCTGTCTGAAAATCCTGGATTTTGGCACTTGATACACGTGTGCCATTTCAATGAGTTTCACATCGATGCTCTTGACCCCTTGGGCGATATTGTAAATGATCAGGGGCAAAAGTGTAGTGACAATGATGAAAACCGGCGCCTGCCACCCCATTCCCCATATAACAATTACGCTCGACAACCAGGAGACAATGGGCATGGAACGCAGGACCATGGTGGAGGGTTTGATCCATTCTTCAAATCTTTTGGAGACTCCCATCACAATACCAATGGGAGTGCCTATTAACAAGGCAATTCCCAATCCCTCTATGGATTTTAAAAAGGTCAGAAACAACGCCGGCAACAGTTTGCCCGTTTGAAACTCCTGTATGATCCTGATCAATACTTCGAATGGCGAAGGAAGGATCAGCGGCTGGGCAACGATCAATGATAAAACCCACCAAAATAAAAACAAAAGGCACACCCCAACCAGCCAGTCGGGTATGCGCCTTTTGTCATTCGAATGAGACTTATTTTGCGTAAAATCCCTCATCGGGTACCGGTATGGACGAATCGACAGCATTGACCTGTTCCATAAACCGCTGAACTTCATCTTTGACACTGATAACCGTTGAATACCCGTATAAAGATCTGGCAAGTGACTGCTTCATGATGGGTGCGGGCATTCCGCTGAAATACTTCGTGGTCAACTCAACCGCCTCATCAACGTTGTTCATGGCATAGTGAATGGAATCTTTGATTGCATTCAAAGCGGAGACGATTTCCAACGGCCTTTCTTCCAGCGCCTGTTTTCTCACCAGAACACCCGTGATAGGCACTCTGTAAACACCTGTGGCGTCTCCCCAAATCTGTTGCATATCCAATGCAATCTGACTGCCCTTCACTTTTGTCAGAGCCAAAGAAACAAAAGGCTCCGGCAATACGGCCGCTTGTACTTTTCCGGTAGCCATTAAACCAATGATTTCCGGCGCAGTGGCGTATTTGATGTTGACTTGATCAACGCCAAGACGGTTAAACTCGTATCGCATTAAGACATCGCCGGTTTGACCCTGTCCTTGAGGTGTGTAGATCTCAACGCCTGCCAGGTCTTTCATCGTTTCCACTTCAATATCTTTCGTAACCAGATAAAAGCTCTTCCATAAGGTCACCGCCGCTAATTGAACATCCATTCCCTTATCATACAACAATTCACCCAAAGCAACCGGTGTGATCACAATATCCACATCCTTAGTCACCAGTTGTGCGGTAATCTGATCGAATGAACTCCAGAATGTAATGTTCATCTGTGATTGTGTCTCAACCTTTTCTTCGAGTATTCCCACCAACGAAACAATCGTAGGCCCGACCGGTGACAATACGTTAACTTGCCCAAAAACCATCACCATCATTGCTGTTGCAATGACCAGCATCAATAAACCTTTTTTCATCATTTTCCCCCTTTAACAAAGTAATCGATACAAATAAGACGTCATTTTCCCCCTAACGCTTGATGCATTTCGAGCAAGGGGGATCGCCATATGAGAATGTGCTCTCAATCAGTAGTGTATCACAAAAGACGTTAAAACGCCTATCATCAAACCGATTGACTCTCATACTCATAGCTTGATCATTCCCTTTGAGTTGTTTCTCGTGGTACAATAGATCATCCGTCATTCGGGAGGGTTCAACCATGGAACAATCCTATGATTTAATGCAGTATATTATCAAACACGATCCCAACGCCATAACCGTCTTGGACAAAAATCTCAGGTATATCTATGTCAGTGAACGTTTCTTAAAAGATTACAAGCTTAAGGAAAAAGACATCATCGGAAAATATCATTACGAGGCTTTCCCGGATATTCCGGAAAAATGGCGTGAAAGCCACCGTCGGGCATTGAATGGCGAAGTAACCCGCTCAGAAGAAGATTGTTATGAAAAAGCAGATGGTTCGGTTGAATATACCCGATGGGAGTGCCGCCCCTGGTATTTACCGAATCATGAGATTGGCGGGATTGTTTTATACACCGAAGTCATCACCGAAAGAAAACAAGCTGAAAAGCAGCTGCAAGAAAGCCGGGAAAGGTATCGTCAGTTGTTTGATAATTCCCCTGTTGTGATCTGGGAAGAAGATCTTTCGCAAGTCCGAGACCATTTGGACCATCTAAAAAAACAATACGAAGACCTGGAAGGTTTTTTTACAAACAACCCCAATGAAATTATCTACTGTTTTTCAAAAATGAAGATTGTCGATGTCAATGACTATTCTCTGGAATTTTACGGCGCCCCTTCTAAATCTTATCTGATCGAACATATTCATCAGCTGTTCACGGAAAGGGCCATAAAAAATTATGTTCGGATCTTAAAAGCCGTTGCAGATAAAAAATTATATTTTCGGATGGAACATGAAACCAACACATTCAATCAAGGGATTAAAAATGTCATCATAGAGATCCGAATTCCCGAGCAGTACAGTGAAACCCTTTCCAGAGTGTACGTCACCACCACGGACATCACCAAACAGAAAAAAACAGAAGAAGCCCTTCGGGAAAGTGAAGCGAAATTCAGAACGCTTTTTGAAGGTCAATCCGCCATCCAGTTGATTCTTGACCCCGAAACCGGTAAGATCGTGGATGCCAATTCAGCAGCGGCTGATTTCTACGGATGGTCGGTGGATACATTAAGACAAATGAATGTCGATGATTTACGAACCCATCCGTCCAAAAAGACGCTGATAGAACTGAGAACCGCTATCGAAGCGGGAAAAGCTTACTTTGAATTTCACAATAAAAGGGCCAACGGGACATTCGTTGATGTAGAAGTCTTCAGCAGTCTTGTCGTCATAGATGGCAAAAGAATGATTCATAACATTGTTCACGATATCACGGAAAAGAAACGGGCAGAACGTGAAATAGTCATCGCAAAAGAACAGGCATTAGCTGCCAGTAAGGCGAAAAGTGACTTTCTGGCTAATATGAGCCATGAACTGAGAACGCCTCTCAATGCCATTATCGGGTTCAGCGAGCTGCTTCATGATACCTCATTGGACAGTACCCAAAAAAAATATGCGGATATCATCGTTAATGCCGGAGAGTCATTGTTGTCCATTATCAACGATATCCTGGATTTTTCAAAAATTGAAGCCAACAAACTGGAATTATTCCCTGAAAAACTGTCTTTAACACAACTCATCGAAGACACTTTCAACCTCGTCCGATTCAAGGCTTATGAAAGAGGAAACCGTTTGTTTGAAGAGCTTTCCGGCGATATTCCCAAATACGTCGTTGCCGATATGACCCGGTTAAAGCAAATACTGCTCAACCTGATGGGAAATGCGGTTAAATTCACCGAAAAGGGAACGGTAACACTCAGGGTCAATACCCTTTCGGTTGATCCAGCTAATCAAAGCGTGAGTTTGCGGTTTTGTATACAAGATACCGGAATCGGCATCAAGAAAGAAAACCGTGAGAAGATATTTGAAGCCTTTAATCAAGAAGACTATTCCATTACCAGAAAATTCGGCGGAACAGGATTAGGTCTGGCTATCACCAATCGCCTGTTACAAAAGATGGGCTCCTTGCTCACCTTTGAAAGCGAAGAAGGTCAGGGCAGTACCTTTTGCTTTGATCTGACACTTCCCTTTGAAAACGAATAAACCCCGATTTATCGCCAAGTGACAATAATCAACTTCAAAGCAACATGAAAAAAACCCTCCGTTCTGGAGGGTTAAAGGAGTGCAATCTATGTGAAGTGTTGTTCGTCGTTGTCTCTTTTTTTACTTGCCCTGTTTTGATTTTCTTCTTTTAGAATCTGTTGATCATGTCGTAAACCTTGAGGCTGTTCAGTTCCATTAATCGATCGAAATTACTCTGAATATTTGCATTTTTCCTGATTCTGTCGATTCTGTCGATATGCTTTTTCATTTTTCTACACCTCCTGGTTTTTTTAATGATTTCTTTTTTCTGAAGGACTTTTCTCAAGTTCCTTCATCGATCTTCAAGTATAGTGTACAATCTCAACTCAAGTCGAGGTCAACACCCTCCGAAATTAACATTTTGTAAAAAAAACCCTATATCTCAAGTGCACTCCAGTCTTATTATTTCTTAATCTTTCAGTATCTATAAATTCCATTTATAACAGCCGTTATCATTTAACTTTTGTTGCGTGTTATAATCCTTTGGTTGATTACATTAAACATCCACAAGAACAAAAGGGATTCATGCTTTTAAGACCTCATGAAAGTGTTGGAATGAATCCAAATTGTTCAGCAACGGGAGGAAAGCCATCAGAATCTTTTTGTTCGGATACTACGGAATGAACAATTACGGCGATGAAATGCTTTTCAGAAGCATCATCAAGCTCCTGAAAGAAGTGGGGATTCAAGAATTGAATCTTCTGTACCCTAAAACAGGCTCCAGAAAAATCGGCGGTATCATGATCCGGCATATTCCAAGAAACTCGCCGATAACAATCTTCAGAGCGATTAAAGAATCCGACATCATCATTGGTGGCGGGGGAAACATCTTCCAGGATGAAACCAGTACAAGGAGTTTCCTATACTATAAATGGCTGGTATCCACCGCCTTGTTTTTAAAAAAACCGGTCTATCTGTTAGGTCATGGAATTGGTCGAATCCATTCCAAAAAAAATTATGCGCATTTGAGAAAAATTTTAAGCAATGATTTATGTACCGGTTATTTTCGTGATACGATTTCTTATCGATATGCAAGAACCTGCAGCGAAAGACACCGGCGGGGAACGGACTTGGGATATTATTTTTTACAAAACCGCTTGCCTTCAAAAAGGATACCCTCAAGAATTGGCGTTTTTCTCAAACGGCCTTGGTTGAATCCGGAAGATTTTATTCAACCGTTTAAAGAAGAGGGACTCAATGAAGTTCATTTTTTTGTCGCCTTTCCTGAGCAAGATTTGAATGCTGCAGAACAGTCGGAACAGCAATTTGGAAAACACTTTGAAACAGCCGTTAAAGTGGGAGAAGTGAACGAAATCACCGATCAGGCCTCCTCTTGTTCTCTGATTATCTCTGAAAGGCTTCACGGTTCCATCATCGCATCCCATTTCGGTATCCCTTTTTTAAGTTCGGACACCTTCAAGATGCGCTCTTATTTCTCAGATATGGAAGGCTATCATGCCTTTTTTAAAGATAAATCCATTTCAGAAATCGCTTACGCTTTTTCGAAACTGAAAGAAATTAATTTTGAACAAAACAATGCGCAATTTATGAACCGAAATCAAGCTCGGTTAAAGGCCATGAAAAAATGGTTAAAAGTCCAAATAAACGGAATATGAAACACCTATTTCAGAAAATATTCGCAAATTAGAAATATCAAAATGTTGAAAAGATTGTGATTGATTGAAGGGAGGAACAGAACAAAATGGCGGTATTGACTTTCCCCGGTGGAATTCACCCTCCGGAAATGAAAGAGTTATCTCAAAGCGCCCCTTTGGAAAGAATGCCCTTGCCAAAGATGGTGTATTGTTTTGTGCATCAAAATCTCGGAGCTCCACCAAAAATTTTATGTGAACCAGGCGACACGGTTAAAACAGGACAGATCATCGCCGAGCCTTCCGGTAAGGTCTCGGTTCCTTTACATGCTCCCGTAACGGGAACAGTCAAAGAAATCATCAAGATGATGCACCCGGCTCAGAAGAAAAAATTGGATGTTATTGTCATTGAAAGAACAGCTAAAGATGAGTGGCAACTAATGCCCTCAATGGATTTTACCACTGCAGGGCGTGAAGAACTCTATCAAAGGGTTCTGGATGCCGGAATAGTGGGCTTGGGCGGAGCTGCATTCCCCACCCATGTGAAGTACACTTCTACACTGGTTAAACCTGCGGACCTTGTGATCATCAACGGTGCCGAATGCGAGCCTTATCTCACCATCGATCACCGCTTCATGCTTGAAAAGGGCGAAGAGGTCCTAAACGGGTTGCAAATTCTCATGAAACTGGCAGGTGCCAAAAAAGGCATCATTGGCATCGAAACCAACAAACCCGATGCCATTGAAAATATGCGTAAAATGGCTTCTCACGATGATCATATTGACGTGGTCGGTGTTAAAACAAAATACCCGCAAGGGGCAGAAAAGCAATTGATTTACACCACAACCAGAAGAAAGGTTCCGGTTGGCGGCTTGCCTATCGATATCGGTGTGGTCATGAATAATGTAGGAACGGCTGTCGCCACTTCACAAGCTGTCACAAAGGGAATTCCATTAGTCGAAAGAGGCGTAACCATAACCGGCGAAGGCATCAACAACCCCAAAAATGTCTTGGTCAGAATCGGCACACCTGTATCAGAACTCATCCAATACGCAGGCGGTTATAAAGGCGAGCCTGAAAAGGTTGTCGCCGGAGGCCCCATGACAGGACCCGCTCTTAGCTCCACAGAAACACCGGTTATGAAAAGCACATCGGGAATACTGGTTCTACCAAAACCAGAGAAACAACCCAGGCCGGCAAAACCTTGCATCAACTGCAATCAGTGTGTAGAGGTCTGCCCCATGGCTTTGGAACCCAATTTTCTGGTAAAGCTGTGCGAAGCCAAAAAATACGACGAAGCCGTGGAAATGAATTTGTTCTCATGCATTGAATGTGGTGCATGTGCTTACATCTGCCCCGCAAGAATCGACCATGTTAAAACATATCAACTGGCTAAAAGAGTTTACAGTACGTTGAAAGGGAGGAAATGATATGGCTCAAATATTTCCATCCGCATCCGCCCCGCATATCCGGACATCCGACAGCATCAGCAAGATCATGCTGGATGTTCTGATCGCACTCGTCCCGGCCGTTATCGTTTCCGTTTTTGTCTTTGGCTGGTCTGCGTTGGTACTCTGCCTGATGGGCGTGATTGTTGCTGAAGCATTAGAACTGTTTATCATGAAAGTGCTGCGTAAAAAGAAAGATTTTATACCCGACGGCAGTGCCGCAGTCACCGGCCTTTTGTTGGCCATGAATTTACCGGCGGGCTTTCCCTGGTATTTATTCATCATCGGCATTCTCGTAGCCATCGGTTTGGGAAAACACGTTTACGGCGGATTGGGCTCAAATCCGTTTAACCCCGCTTTGGTAGGCAGGGTTTTCCTGGTCATCTCTTTCCCGGCTGCTATGAGCAATTATTATAAACCCGGTATTTGGAAAACACTTGAATCGCTTTCAACAGCAGCCTCTCCTGTAGTCACAGGCGCCACACCCATGGGGCTTTTAAAGGAAAGCGGTCTTCAAAGCGCTTTACAAAACCACACTTACATGGATATGTTCCTGGGCAACATCGGCGGGGCATTGGGTGAAGTCAGCGCTTTGGCATTGATAATCGGGTTTGTTTATCTATTAGTGCGAAAACACGTTTCATGGCATATTCCCGTTGCCTATATTGGTACGGTGTTGATCATTTCTTCGGTTTTTTATCTCATCAACCCCGATCAATACGGCACGCCGTTGTACCACCTCTTGGGTGGCGGCCTGATGCTGGGTGCGCTGTTCATGGCGACGGATATGGTCACCAGTCCTTCAACGGTAAAAGGTTCTCTGATATACGGAATGGGATGCGGCATCATCACCATGCTGATCCGAATTGTTGGTGCTTTGCCTGAAGGCGTAGCCTTCTCCATTCTTATCATGAACGCCGTTAAACCGTTGATCGACAGATGGACGAGAAGACGCCCCTTTGGTGCTTTAAAAAAGGAGGCGAAATAATATGGGCAATTATCTGAAAATCGGTCTCACACTCATGGCCTTCTCCATAGTGGTCGCCTTGTTGCTGGCATCGGTCTACACGATTACTGCCGATCCCATAGCCATGGCTGAACTGAATGTCAAGTTGGAATCCATCAAGACTGTTTTAACAGATCCTGTAAGCGGAACACTGCTGATAGAGGAAAGTGATATCCCCCAATCTCAAGAGGAACTCAACGAGAAAATCTGGAAGGAAGGGGACTCTGACAACCTTTATGAAAGCAGCCGATACAACGGTTACTGTTCATCTCCCGCTTACAAGTTTTCCCTGAAGGACTCTCGAGATGCCTACATTTTCAACGGTGCATCGGTAGGATACGGCGGATATGTGAGTATCATGTGTTCGTTTGTCGAGGATGAAGGCTCCTTTGAATTGTTGAAACTGGAAGTATTGGATTATTCCCAGGAAACCCCTGGATTAGGTGCTAAGATTGCAGAAAAGGCGGTAAAAGAAAGGTTTTTCAACATCCCTCAATCGGGATTAACAGCCGGTGTAATCGTTGATAAGGATTCCGGCAAGAGTCCTGCCAAAACCTATGAAGAGGAAAAAACAAATAAAAAAGAAGGCATCATCAGTGTTAGTGACCTCATGACGGGGGCGACCATCACCCCAAGAGGTGTGGCAAATGCCATTAACACGATGGTAGAATACCTTGAGCAAACCATTGGGGGTGATGAATAATGGCAAAAGAACAATCCCAACTAACCAACGGCATGTTCACAAACAACCCGATTTTTGTTCAGGCATTGGGCATGTGTCCCACCTTAGCCACAACCACCAGCGCCACCAACGGATTGGGAATGGGAATGGCCACGTTGTCTGTTTTAATCATGTCAAACATCGTCATTTCATTAATTAGAAAACTGGTACCTGATAAAATACGAATCCCGGTTTATATCATTATCATAGCAGGATTTGTAACGATGATCGATTTATTGATGCATGGATTTCTATACGACCTTTGGAAAACACTGGGGCTATTTATTCCGTTGATCGTCGTCAATTGTGTCATCTTAGGGCGTGCGGAGGCTTACGCCAGCCACAACGGAGTCTTTAAATCCATTTTGGATGCATTGGGCATGGGTTTAGGTTTTGCCGGTGCACTCCTTTTACTGGGATCCGTCAGAGAAATTCTGGGGGCAGGCAGTTGGTTTGGCATTCCTTTATGGGGAGATGCCTTTAACGTCTTTATCATGATCCTGCCGCCGGGAGCCTTCATCACGCTGGGATTACTCGCTGCCACGTTCAATTGGATGGGTATTTCCCGTGAGGAAAGAAAAAAGAAGAAAGAACAAGCTGCAAAGAAGGCAGGTGAAACAGCATGAAGATATTTTTAATTTTCATGTCGGCAATACTGGTCAACAACTTTGTTCTGCAACGATTTTTGGGAATCTGTCCCTTTTTAGGGGTATCGAAAAAGATCGACACGGCTGTCGGTATGTCCTTGGCCGTTATTTTCGTCATGGTTCTGGCCAGTGTAATCACATGGCTTCTTAACGGATTACTGGTGTTGATGGGACTGAGTTTTTTAAAGACCATCGTTTTTATTTTGGTTATCGCTTCTTTGGTTCAGTTTGTTGAAATCTTTCTGAAGAAAGTGTCGCCGGGTTTATACGAAGCGCTGGGGATTTTTTTGCCTCTTATCACAACCAACTGCGCCATTTTGGGATTGGCATTACTGAACATACAAAACAACTACGGACTGCTGGAAACGATCTTTAATTCGTTGGGTGCGGGATTTGGATTTGGATTGGCACTGATTCTATTCGCCGGTATTCGAGAACAACTGGATTTCGCAGACATCCCCAAGCCTTTCAAAGGGCTTGCCGGAACGTTGATCACCGCTGGTATTTTATCCATGGCATTCGTCGGCTTCAGCGGCATGATCAA
>CAYYNI010000035.1:0-14922 GCA_964472765.1 uncultured Thermotogaceae bacterium
ACTCTGCCGCTGATGATGCAACCGTCAGAAACAATGGAATTCTCAACATGAGCCGTACCGGTGCATTTAGGAGAGGGTAGGTCTTTCAGTTTGGTGTGCACATTGTTGCCGGTGTAGAAAAGTTGTTGGCGAACTTCATCATTCAACAGGTCCATGTTGATTTTAAAATATTCGTCTATGCCCTTTTTGGTGTTTCTCCAGTAACCATTAAACGGATAGGCGTAAAAACGCAGCTTATTCAAATTGGGCATGAGCACATCGAGTAGAATATCATAGCCGTCAGATTGCGGGATGGTATTATACAGTAAATCCATCAACAGGTGCTTATTTAGAAAATAGATCCCTAAAAAGGCTTTTTTTGAGACAGGTTGCGATGGTTTTTCTTCGAATCGTATGATTCTTCCATCCGAGTCGGTTTCCAATTGGCCATATTCAGACAGGTTGTAGGTATCATCTAATTCTTTGTATAAAAAGGTGACATCCGCCCCATTTGAAAAATGAAAATTGAACATTTCCGAATAGTTGAAAGAATAAATATGGTCTCCGGAAGCCATTAATACGTAGTCTTCGTCACTTCTTCTCAAAAAGGTCATGTTCTGATGAATGGCATCTCCAGTTCCCCGGTACCAGTATTTGTTGTTGATAGCCATATAAGGTTGCAACAGGGCCAAACCACCGTGTTTCCTGTCCAAATCCCATTCTTTTCCGGAACCTAGATGGTCGATAAGGCTTCTGGGGCTATACTGTGTCAAAACACCAACACGTCTAATGTCCGATGCAACCATGTTGGACATAGTGAAATCGATCATTCTGTATTTTCCAGCTACCGGTAAAGCAGCACTTGCCCTTTTAGTTGTCAGCAACCCCAAGTTTTCACCACGGCCGCCGGCAAATATTAAGCCTAATACCTTCATGATGAATTATCCCCCTTTTGAAGAGTTTTTGTGTATGTTTTCTATTATACCATGTTTTGTGTTATAAAAAGGGTTTGCAGTTTTGGATTTAAAACTGTGAAACCGGTATTCAAAAGAGGAGGGCACTCGCCCTCCCCATTAGTTTTTAATTTGAAAAGGGGTTTAATATTGTTCTGATCCAGGAAGCGTTCATTACCGAATCTTTGATAGAGATGGCAGGTTGTTCTTTTCCCGACACCACATTTGCAAAGTGAGTGGCTTCCAGTAGATAATTATCAGGCGAATCAACCGTATATTCAGTGATTGTTTTTCCCCTTTGAATATAATATTTCAAGATTCCCTTTTCATTAAATGTAAAAGGAGTTATCAGAGAACCTTCTGAGCCGTGAATCTGGCATCGTTGATTAAACTGTTCTGTGAATCCCACGTGGAATGTGGCGTGAAACTGCTGGTCAAAATTCATGATAACCGTAGTGGATTCATCTACACCCAATTTTGTCCTTTTCACAAATGATTTGACTTCACTTGGTTCTTTTCCGGCCAGATGCCTGATCAAGTGCAGTGTATAACATCCCAAATCGTACATGGCACCCCCCCCCAGAGCTTTTGACCAGCGGATGTCCTTTTCCCTTTGAGTCAAGTCAAAGGTAAATATCATGTCCATGGCTTTAATTTCCCCCAAACTTCCTTTCTCGATGATCTCTTTCATCTTTTTGATGAGGGGATTGTGAATGTAAGCGAAGGCCTCCATCAGAACCTTTTTTTGACTGAAAGCAGTATTGAACATGGTTTGGGCTTCGAATTCATCTAACGCAATCGGTTTTTCGCATAGGACATTTTTACCACTTTCCAGCGCTTTGATCACCCATTCCAGATGAAGCGCATTGGGAAGAGGGATGTAAACGGCTTGAACATTATCGTCTTTTAGGAGTTCTTCATATGAATGATAGACGGTTTTGGGTTTGAACAGATTTTCAAATTCTTCGACCTTTTCTTTTTTTCTTCCGGCCAATGCATAGAGCTCTCCATTTTCCGAAGCAAGTATTCCCGGTATTAAGGCCTTTCGTGCAATGTTTGCCGTTCCGAGAATTCCCCATTTGAGTTTTTCAGACATCGTTTTCCCTCCTTATCGATGATTGATTTATGATATAATCTCACAACGAATAGCAAAGCAAGTGTCTAATCGATTTCTAAAGGTGATTTTTTGAAAAGAATAATTTTAACATTGTTGATTATCGTTTTGATGATTTTTTTCCTAAGTTCTTGCGCTTTTATAGAAAGTAATCTTGAATACTTAGACTCCACCGAAGATATTGTCAACACGGTATATACAGTTTCGATTGTAGGTGTTGTTCTGTTTCTTTGGGGAAGGGAGTTTTAACTTCATTTTTCTGCTATTTCGTTCTATACAATCTGTCTCCAGCATCTCCCAAGCCCGGTACGATATAATCTTTTTCATTGAGTCTTTCGTCTACCGATGCAGTGTAGATCTTTATTTTTGGATAAACCGATAGGATTTCGTCGATCCCTTCAGGTGCTGAAAGCAGCGAAAGGAAATAGATGTTGTTTTCTTCAATTCCCTGCTTGATCAGGATATCGATGCTTTTGATCGCAGAATGGCCGGTAGCCAACATGGGATCCAGTAGAAACAGCTCTTTTCCATTCAGTTCAGGCATCTTGGCATAGTATTCTACCGGCCGGTGTGTATCGGGATCTCTGTATACGCCGATATACCCCACTGAAGCATTTGGAAGCAGCGTCAGTACCGCATCGAACATGCCTAACCCAGCTCTGAGTATGGGTACGATAACCACATCCTTGTCGCTAATGATTTTCCCCTGTGTTGCTCCAATCGGAGTTTGTACTTCCTTGATGCTTGTTTTCAAATTTGCGGTAGCTTCATAAGCTAATAACAACGTCAGTTCCCGGAGTAATTCCCTGAATTCTTTCGGGCCCGTTTGGATATCTCGCATTAAGGTAAGTTTGTGCTGTACTAAAGGATGTTCCACACAGGTCAGCTGTTCCCATTTTGAATAAGCCAAATCAATAACCTCCTTCGGTGTTTGCTTTTTTGAAGATTCTTTGAATTGCTATTTCATCCATTTCTTTTCTTTCGGTCAAATCCTGTTCCAGATAAAATTCGGTTTTTTTCTTTTCCTTCAATTTATTGAGGGTTTTACACTCTTTATCGATGGCGATGTATTTTCTCTTTTCCTCTTCAAGCTGTTTTTCCAGTTGTTTTAATTGACTTTTATATTGTTCTAAGTGTACATATTCATAATCAATGTAGTTTTCCCATGATACACACTCTCTGGGTGAGATTTTCATGGATTGCATGAGATAGGAAAATCGGTTTTCCTGTTCGACGATGTGATGTTTAAATTCGATAATTTCCACTTCTTTTCCATCTCTTTTCATCTGAGCCCGGTGGACGTTCATTCTCTGCTGATCCAATCTTTTGATAAAGATATCTAGAACCCGGTCCAGTCGAAATTTGAATCTTTTCAATCCAGAACATCTCCTATAAACGTCATCAATTCACTAATTCCCTTTCGTTTGGTGCACGAAAAGGGAAACAGGTTGAAATCTCCGTAAGGGCGGGTCACCTGACGGGTCAATTGAATGGTATCGTTCAGTTGTTGAGATGAGATCTTATCGATTTTAGTCAATACGATGGCTATCGGGATTTGAAATTCCAAAATCCATTGAAAGAAGATATGATCCGCTTTCATAAGCGAATGTCTGGAATCGATGAGAACAAAAAGCATTTCCAGTCCCCTGGCATCTGTAAAAAAAGCATTCATCAGCGCATTCCATTTGTTAATTTCCTCTGTTGAACGTCTGGCATAGCCATAACCCGGCAAGTCCACAAAGTAGTCTTTTTCGTTGATGATATAGAAATTAATGGACCGAGTTTTCCCGGGAGTCGAGCTGACTTTTGCCATTTTCCTGTTTAGCAGAATATTGATGAGTGACGATTTACCCACATTGGAACGACCAACAAAGGCTACCGATTTTCTGTCAGCCATATCAGTAGGCAATTGTTTGGGCAAATAAGCTGTTTTGAACAATTCGATGTTTTTGACTTTATACAAAGTTGATCATTCCTTTAAAGCAATATTTAAAACCTCGTCAACATTATCCACAAAGTGGAAGGTAATCTTTTCTCTTATTTCGTTTGGTATTTTGTATAAATCCTTTTCATTGGCGGAGGGAAGGATAACTTCCCGGATGCCGATTCGGTACGCCGCCAGTACTTTTTCTTTGACACCGCCAATAGGGAACACCTTTCCCCTAAGGCTGATTTCACCGGTCATGGCCAAATCGTTTCTGACAGGTTTGTTTTTCAGGCAGGATACGATGGATGTAATGAGAGTTACACCGGCAGATGGTCCGTCTTTTGGAACCGCTCCCTCCGGAACATGCAGGTGGATGTCATGCTTTTCAAAGAAATTTTCAGCACAGTCTTTTTGACATCGAACACGTGCAAGTGAAAGGGCAATATGAGCGGATTCTTTCATGACATCCCCCAATTGGCCGGTCATTTGAATATTGCCTTTACCCGGTTGAAAAAGCGCTTCAACTTGTAACACGGTCCCCCCAACGGCAGTCCATGCCAGTCCTGTGGTGATACCTATTTCGGGTTTTTTAAGGCGTTCATCTTCCAAATATTTGGGTGGTCCCAGGAGCACTTCCACGTCTTTTTTTCTGATTTTTTTTGAAGTTTTATCCTTTTCAAGCAGTTCCAAAGCTGTTTTTCGGATCACAGAAGCGATTTCCCGTTTGAGATTTCTGACACCGGCCTCTCTGGTGTAGCCATCGATAATCTCGCTTAATGCGTAGGAGGTAATGATGACTTTATCCGACATGTTATGCTCATCCAGGATTTCAGGAATGAGATAGCCCGTAGCGATCTTTTCCTTTTCAACCTTTGTATAACCAGATATTTCTATGACTTCCATCCGATCACGTAAGGCGTCGGGAATGGTGTAGAGAACGTTGGCGGTGGTGATGAAAATGACTTTGGAGAGATCGAACTCCACTTCCAAATAATGATCAGTGAAAGTTTTATTTTGTTCCGGGTCCAGAACTTCCAATAAAGCAGACGCCGGATCGCCTTGAAAGCTTTGGCCTAATTTATCGATTTCATCCAATAAGATGAGGGGGTTTTTCACTCCCGCTTCACGGATCAATTGAATGATTCTACCCGGCAAAGCACCTACATAAGTGCGTCTATGCCCTCTGATTTCTGCCTCATCACGCATGCCCCCCAAGGACATTCTAACAAATTGGCGATTCATGGCCTTTGCCAAAGATTTCCCCAAAGACGTTTTACCAACACCTGGAGGACCTACGAGGCAGAGAATAGGTGCTTTGAGTCCTTTTGAGAACGATCGGGCTGCCAGATATTCCAGGATTCGCTCTTTCACTTCTTCTAGCCCGTAATGATCACTGTCCAAAACCATTCTGGCTTTTTTAACATCGATAATATCATCGGATTCTTCACTCCAAGGCATTTCTACCAACCAATCGATATAAGAACGAATGACCGTAGATTCAGCCGAGAATGTTGGTGATTTTTCAAGTCTTTCCAATTGCTTGAGTGCCTTTTCTTCTATTTCTTGAGGCAGCTTGGCTGTCTCAATTTTCTCTTTGAGTTCAATGATCTCCGGATCTCCGGTACCATCCAGTTCTTCTTTGATGGTTTTCATTTTTTCTCTCAGGTAGTACTCTTTTTGATTTTGTTCCAGTTTTCCTTTGACTTTCCTTTCAAGATCTTCCTCTATTTTTAGTAATTCGTTTTCTCTTAACAGAATTTCCAGTAAGAGCTCTAGGCGGTTTTTTGGATGGACGATTTCCAATAAGACCTGTTTTTCTTCCAATTTTAAAGGCAGGATGGATGCGACCAAATCGGCGAACTTATCGGCATCCTCCGTACTTTCCAATGCCTGAAGGGCTTCATTTGGAATTCTTCTGATATATTGAAAGTATTTCCTCGCTTCATCTTTGACTTTTCTGATTAGGACTTCCAGTGCTTTGGTGTTGCGATAATTGACCTGCAGAATCTCAATCTTTGCCGAAAGTGATTCTCCATCTACAAGCCCGTCCACAATTTTCCCCCTGACGACTCCCTCAACCAGTACTTTAAATGAGTTATCCGGAAGTTTCATCAGCTGCATGATTCTGGCTACAACCCCATGCGTGTACAGATCCACTTCTTTGGGTTCGTTGTCTTGGATGTCTTTTTGTGAGCATAAAAATAAAAATCTGCTTTTCTTTTCAATGGATTCTTCCAACGAATTTAAAGATTTTTCCCGTCCGATGTAAAAGGGAATCACGGAACCGGGATACACCAGCATATTGGTGCGCATGGGTATGACAGGGAGAATTTCAGGAATATCTTCAGAACCCTTTCCCTCGCTGGCGAAATCCTCCAATGCTTTAAACTTTGCCATAGTGTACCTCCATTTTTTATCAGTTCATTTGTTTGATTATACTCTAAAACGGCAATAAATGTAAACTTTCTATAACGAGAATCGGCGTTTACATCATCATAACGAATCAATGAACACCGATACTTGTTGAATGACAAGGGGTATTAACTTAGAAAACCCTTTTTTCAGAACACTCTTTATGATTTATTTTAACGCTATATCTGCTTTCAAGCCCCTTAGTTTTTCTACGATGCGATCATAACCCCGAAAAATATGGTCGACTTCCTGGACACAGGTTTCTCCTTTTGCCGCCAATCCTGCCAGGATTAAGGCGGCCGCACATCTGAGATCGGTGGCAAAAACAGGCGCTCCTTGCAATTCCTTTTGCCCTGTGATGATAATGTTCTGGTTTCTAACATAGGCATGCGCTCCCAGTCGCCTAAGTTCTTCTGCGTGGGCATTTCTTTCGGGGAAAACCTTGTCATGGATCACCGAACGTCCCTTAGACAATGTCAACAGGGTGGTCATTTGTGGCTGCATGTCCGTTGGAAAATACGGATAAATATCTGCATGGATATAAGCGCTGTCCATGGGTTTTGATGTTTCATGAGTACGAGCAAAATCTCCTTTGAGTTCTATGGGGGCGCCTATTTTCAAAAGTTCCTGAGTGAGAGCCTCATTATGCTCCTGAACATAACCGTTCACTGTTATCGCACTATTCGTAATCAATCCGGCTATAAGATAGGTTCCTGCCTCCATTCGATCAGGAATAACTTCAAATTCGACACCATGAAGGCTGTCAACACCCTCTATATAAAGGGATGAAGTGTCTTTGCCCTTGATCTTTGCCCCCATCTGTATCAAAAATTCGATCAGTTGAGTAATTTCAGGTTCTTTTGCGGCGTTGTTGATGACGGTCGTCGTGCCAGACAGCTTAACAGCTGCTGATAATATCTGTTCGGTGGCGCCTACGGAAGGAAAAGGCAGGTCTATCGTGCAATTATTATGCCTTTCTTTTCTTTGAGTGAAAACTACACCATGCTCGATATGGTTTTCAAATCCCAATTTTGTCAATCCCATTAAGTGTAAATCGACCGGTCTAGGGCCGATCGAACATCCTCCCGGCAATGGAACTCCCGCTTCGTTGTGTATAACTGACAGAGGGCCTAAAATATTAAAAGATGCCCTCATTTTCCGGATCAGATGATAAGGCACGGAGTTTTTGCAGGTGGAATGTGCCTTTATTTCTATTTCTCCATCTTTAAAGGTTGTCTCGATATTGAGCGACGACAAAATCTCCAACATGGTCCTGACATCTTCCAGATCGGGAACCCGTTTGATCAATATCCTTTCATTTGTTAACAAACTGGCGGCGAGAATAGGCAAAACTGCATTTTTAGACCCGCTGATTTTAACTTCCCCGCTTAATTTTCTTCCCCCTTTGATGATCATTTCTGACATCTTTATCCCCCCCAGGAATTTATTCAAGATCGATTACCGTTACACCGGTCCCCCCTTCTTGTGGTTTGCCTATTCGAAAGGATTGAATCCTTGAATCGTTGTTCAGATAATCCCAAATTCCTTCGGCCAACCTTCCGGTTCCTTTTCCGTGTACAATGTAAGCAATCTTTTGGTTTTTTACCATCATTTGTTCCAAAAAGGCATTTAGTTTTTCGATGCCTTCTTCTACTGTGTTTCCCCTAATATCCAATCTTTGCGAGTAAAAACCCTTGCTTTGGCTCTGACGTGAAACTTGAGAATTTACGATCGTGTAAAAGGCATATTTGTCTTCTCGTTCTTGGTCCGGGATTTCGTCTCGTTGAGCCGGGATCAGGTTGCCCGGCGCAACTTCTACCTTGAGGGGGCCGTTTTGAACGATGACTTTACCATCACGCTTGTCAATGATTTCCAAAGCCACTTGAGTCCCTTTGATCTTCACCCAGTCCCCCGTTTGTATCTTATCATATTTTACCGTTTTACCGGTTTTGTCTGCCTGCGCCAACTTTGATTTCAAATCTTCAAGCTTTTCTTTTTTCATTAGTTCCAGTTTTTTGTTCACTTGCTTGATCTCATCCAGGCTGGCTTCTTTACTTTTTTTAACCTTGCTTACCGCTTGCTCGGCTTCTTTTTTCAATTCTGTGAGAACATCATCCAATTCGTCAATATCTTCCATAAATCCCTGAATCTTCTTTTTTCTCAATTTTTCCAATTTTTCCTGCATCAACGATTCCTGGTCTTGTAAATTCTTCCTCAGTTGGGAAGCTTTAGATTTTTCAGCTTCCAAAACCCTTTTTTCATCATGTAAAGCGTTTAGAATTTCATCCACATTGGCATATTCTTTGGTTTTAAATTTTTCGGCACTTTCCAACACCTCATCGGGAACCCCCAATCTTTTGGCAATTTCAAAGGCATTGGAACTTCCAGCCAACCCGACACGAAGGTGGTAGGTGGGAGAGAGGGTTTCCACATCAAAACTGACCGAGGCGTTGATCAGTTCTTTCCTTCCAAAACAATACAATTTTAGCGGAGACAAATGAGATGTAACGACAATCATGGCCTTTTTCTCCAACAACACCTCAAGTAAACCCAAAGCTAGAGCAGCTCCTTCAACCGGATCCGTTCCGGCTCCAAGCTCATCCAATAAAACCAGGGTTCTTTCATCAGCCAATTTCACAATTTGAGTGATATTTTTCAAATGTCCGGAAAAGGTGCTCAAAGATTGCTCGATGGATTGTTCGTCACCAATATCGGCCATAATATAGCGGAAACAACCTATTTTACTTCCTCTATCCGCTAAAATTGGAATTCCGCACAATCCCATGAGATGGGAGAGGCCGATCGTTTTTAATGTAACCGTTTTTCCCCCGGTATTTGGACCTGTGATGACAATCCCTCTTTTACCATTACCCAATGAAACCGTCAATGGCACACATTGTTCGCCTATCAATGGGTGTCTCACGTTCAACAAGGTAAATTCCGCCGTTTCTGAAAGCTCTGGTACCACACCGTTGTTTTTATTGGCATATTTTGCCTTTGCCCACAGCAAATCAAATATCACCAGATTGTCGTTGTTATGGTCAAAGGTGTTGATGTTATTCAAGATAAACATGGACAATTCTCTTAAGATTCGATTGATTTCCTCGCGTTCTCGATCGTGGATCTCTTTCGATTGATCGTTGAGTTCCACTAAGGCTTCCGGTTCCATATAATAGGTAGCACCTGATGTGGATGTAGAATGAATGATGCCTCTGATACTGGATCGGCTTGTGTTTTTTATGGGGAGCACATAGCGTCCATCTCTCAGAAAATAGCTGGATTGCTGTAAGTTGTTGGCAAAATTGGAGGACAGATAGGAGTCCAACTTGTTTTTTAGACTGTTGAGAATTCGGCGTTTTTCAGTTCGAATCTCACGAAGTCTTGTGGATGCGGAATCTTTAACCTCCCCTTGTTCGTCGATAGCCTGTTCCACTTTTTTTGTGAAGGCGGGAAAACCTGAGAGCGAATCAACCAGAAAACGGATCAAAGGGTAAGGTTCCTCCAGTTTTTCAAACCACGAAATAAGTGCTTGAATGCCAAGAAAGGTGTTTTTCAGTTTGATGAGTTCCAAAGGTTCCAATACATCCCCGTTTCTCACCTTTTCTACCTCTTCTCTAACATCAAAGATGCCTCCAACGGGCGGTTCTCCTTCCTGAAACATCAAATGTTGCATTTCTCTGGTTTTTTTTAATGCCTCACCTGGATCCTCGACCGGGCTGAGCCTAAGAACTTCGGTCCTCCCATAATTTGAAAAGGCATATTCTTTTAAGATGTTCAAGACTTTTTGGAATTCAAGTTTGGTTTGTGAGAAGGCCTCCATGGACACTCCTTTCCTTTAAAAATCTATTTTTTCAACCACATCTTTTAAGTCCTCTTCCATCACATGCAGATAATTTTGAGTCGTTGAAAGACTTTTGTGGTTCATAAGCTCTTTGATCTTGTACAATGAAACATCTTTACTCATAAGGGCTGTGGCGAAGGTATGCCGGAGAACATGCGGCCCCATCTTTTTCTTATCCAGCCCGGACATTTCCAGGTATTTTTTTACCATTCTGTAAACCGCCGTTCTGTCCATGGGCTTTTGTCTGTATGTTAAAAAGATATAATCCGAATCCACTTGTCGTGCTCTTCTCTCGTGTAAATACTCGTCAAAAAGGACGGATATCTTTTGATTGATGTAGACATAATCCATTTCCTGCCCTTTCCTCATCACTTCAAGGGAATACCTTCCCGTCCGATCTTTTTGTTCACATCCCATTTGCATAGAGGTAATCTCACTTACCCGCATACCGGTACCTAAAAGCAAACTGACAATGGTTTTATCCCGAAGTCCCACAAATCCCGTTGCCTGCTCGCTGATCGTTTGCATTAGCAATTGATATTCGTCTTCCTGGAGGAAGACGGGATTTTTTCTTCTGAGTTTGATTGATTTTACACCTTTTGCGGGGTTATTGGCAACGATCCCCCTTGAATGCAGGTAGTTGTAAAAGGATTTGATGGAAGAAAGTGTTCGGTTTTTTGTCCGTTCGTTTACATCTTTACTGAAAACATAATCTTCAATATCAACAAGTTGCAACTCTTCTAATTCCATTGATTCGGATTCCAAGAAATCATAAAATTTATTGAGTTCCCGTGTGTATTCTTTGATAGTTGTCGGTGAATAATGCTGTAATTTCATCCACCTGGAAAATCTTTCCAAGTTCTTTCTCATTTTGAACCCCCCATAAAACAGAAATATCTATCAACATGGCCACTCCCTTTTTTGTTTGTATAAAAGAATAAGTCGACCTGTTGATCCCCACGGATAAAAAGATTCCAAAATCAGCCATTGATTGACGATATATCCTTCCGGCACTTTCAAACAGTACTCCTTTGATGTCTTGAGAAAAACGTTGCCATTTCCAGTACAGCCGGTCGAACGTACGCCTTTCAATTGAATCATAGTAAGATATAACCATGCTCCAATCTAAATGATTTTCGAGCATATAGCCCGAAAACAGCGTTGGTGCATTTGAATAAACCAATTCCTTCCAAAGCGACCCCCAATGTCGCTTATCGTATTTCAATAGTTCAAAACTAAACGATGTTAAATCCTTTACCTTTTTCAATTCTCGTTCTCGTCTTCGCCTTCTCGCCGGTCCAGGTATTGCTTCAAATCGTTCATGTTGAAGTTATTGATGAATGATCTGAATTCCTGTTTTTCTCGGTCTTCTTCCTCGGAAATGTCTGTGGTAATTGAACCACTCATTGAAGCCTCTAGTAGCACTTCACTGGTTACATACACCGGAAGTTCCAGCTTGTTGGCGATAACAAGACAATCGGAAGGCCGGGCATCCAACTCAAGGTATTGATTGACCCTTCCAGATTCTTGCTGAGTGTCGTTTTTTTTGATCACCAGGTTGGCTAAAAAAGTTCCGTTTTTGATAGAGTGTATCACCACATGCTCGAAGATACCTCCCATTGTTTCTACAGCTGATATCAACAAATCATGGGTCATGGGTCGAATGAGATGAAAATTTTCAATCGACATAGCCAGAGCCCATGCTTCACAGGCTCCGATCCACAGATAAATCTTTTTGTCCGTTCCCTCTACGTTTAACTCCAGAACAGGCGTGTTGTTGTTTTTATCCATTAGCAGTTTTCCAATGGTTGCCTTTTTCATTTTTTCACCACCATCATCAGCTTCGTTTAAAGTAGGCATCTAACTGTGAAAACGAGAGCTTGTACTTCACAGGCCTGCCGTGAGGGCAGGAAAACACATCATAGTCTTTCATATCCTTCAACAGGTCCCTGGCTTGCTCTAAAGTGATAAAATCACCCGTTCGAAAGGCATGGTGACAAGCGATCGTTGCATAAATATGATCATACACCTTGCTTTCCATTTCCAAGTCGGTTAATCGAAATTCATCGATGATTTCACGAAAGACGTCAACGGCATCCTGTTGTCTGATAATATTGGGTATTCCCGTTATTTTAGCCGATCTACCATTCAGTTCATAACTGAATCCCAAAGAAGCAAATGATTCCATGCGCTCTTGAAGAATTTGACCTGTGGCCAAATCTATCTCTATGGTAATTGGTTCAAGCAGCTGTTGTATCAATAGCTTTTTTTCACTTTTTCTGATCTTTTCATAAAGAATTCTTTCGTGGGCGGCGTGAAAATCAACCAAAACCAAACCCGTTGAATCCTCCATGACGATATAGCACTTGTTGGCAATGCCTAATATCTTATCGACAGAAAAGATCGGTTGTTTATCCGATTCAAGCTTGCTGCCAAAATACGGATGATCGAGAATCGGCTCGGATATACTGGAATTTCCTTGATTTTTATGCATAGGAATAGTGGCGTATTCATTGATGTGGATGTCTTTGACGTATCCGGAACGGTATTCCGATTGCTTGTCTTGTAATACAAATGATTTGGCAGGACTCTTTTTATCGGTTGGCTGAAGGGTTGAAAAAGCCTCTTTAATCTGCATGGATTGGTTCGAAAAAGCAGATTTCAGGGCATTTTTGATCAAAGAATAGACAGCACTGCTCTCGGAATACTTGACCTCGAGTTTTTGAGGATGCACATTGATGTCCACTTCAGATTTGGGGATATTCATAAACAAAACCGCTACGGGATATCGCCCTTTTCCCAGTATGGGAGTGAAAAAATCACGTACAGCTGCGTAAACAATGGGGTCTTTTACAAACCGTTCGTTAACAAAGGTTGTGATACCCGTCATATTGGGCCGGCTGAGTTCGGGTGAGCTGACAGCTCCAACCACTGAAAAAGCACCCTGCTGGTGGTTGACATCCAACAACTGATCGGAATCATTAACTTTGAGAACAGTTTGAATACGGGTTTTGAGAGATTCCTTCGAACAAGCACAAACACTATTGCCATCACGAATCAATTCAAACGCCACATCAGGCTTTGCTAACAGAAATTTTTCAAGCACTTCCAACACATATCGTGACTCCGAAGCAGAAGTTTTTAAAAATTTCCTCCTGGCAGGAACGTTAAAAAAAAGGTTTCTGACTTCAACGGTCGTTCCTCGATTCATTGGAACCCTTTTTTCTTCTACCAACTGACCTCCCCGGTAAAACAACGACACACCGGCATCAACATCCTGCGTTTTGGAAGACAGATAAAATTCCGATACCGAAGCAATTGACGACAAAGCCTCTCCTCGAAAGCCAAATGTTTCCAAATCCAGAATATCATCCCACTGCTCTATTTTGCTGGTTGCATGAGGTTGAATGGCTAAATGAATGTCCTGTCTATTTATGCCAACCCCATCATCTGACACTTTAATTGTATCCTTGCCACCGTTTTTAATTTCAAGACGAATGGATGTCGCTCCGGAATCAATCGCATTTTCAATGAGTTCTTTAACCACCGAACCAGCTGAAGTGACCACTTCACCGGCTGCTATTTTCATGTAAACTTCTTGAGGCAGTTTTTTTATGGCCAATGTCCTCATCACCTTTTCAAGGCAACTGAAAATGCTAGTATTCCCACCGACACTGACAGATTGAGAGAATCCATTTCACGCTTCATGGGGATCGATACCGTAACATCGCATTTTTCCTTCACCAATCTCCGGATTCCCTTGCCCTCGTTACCAAACACCAAAACACTTTTCTGATCCCATTCTATCCGGTTGTAATCTTCTCCGTCCATGTCGGCTGAATAGATCCAAAATCCCGAAGATTTAACGTTATCCAAAAAACGGGAAAGATTCACCGTTTGAATCACCGGCATATTAAAAACTAAGCCTGTGGATACCTTGATCACAGTAGGATTGACCTGAACACTGTTATCTTTTGTGATAACGATAGCATCAGCTCCTGCCCCATACGCTGTTCTGATGATGGCACCAAAATTCTGCGGGTCGTTGATCTGATCCAAACAGATTAAAAATCCCGTTTTCTCCAGGGCTTTTGACTGTATATATTCATCTTCACCAAGGTAGGTGTATTCTTCAATATCCGCAAAAACGCCTTGATGACTAACCCGCTCTCCCAATAACTGATCAAGCGTTTTTGAAGGTACCAGAGAATAATTCAATCCACACGCTTTAAGATCTGTCTTTAACGCTTCAATCGACCCCTCAGCTTCTTTTGATATGAAGATATTCTTGATCAAGCGTCTTTGATCACTCATGAGTAATTCTTTGATCACATTTCTTCCATAAACTTTCAAGCAGTTCCCCCCTCGATATGCTATTTCTATTATAACACTTCTTGAGAGGTAGAAATAAATGAACCGGGTTTGTGTATAATATACCCAAAGGAGATGATTAGGATGCAGAATTTTAATGTAGATATTCATTTTGACTTGATGATGTTTGTTGAAGAACGCAGAAGAAACGGTCGAAAAAACGTTATTCAAGAAGATTTTATACCCGCTTTTCGGGAAGGGGGGTTCAGGTTAATCGTTTCCTCCCTCTTTATTGATGACCTCTTTTTGCCGGAGATGGCCTTGAGAAAATGTCTGGATCAAATCAGTTGTTTGTATCAGGAAATTCAAGAATCCGGTGAAGAAC
>CAYYNI010000036.1:0-14810 GCA_964472765.1 uncultured Thermotogaceae bacterium
CTCCGGCCTTGAAACTACCAATGAGCAAAAAACTGATCACGATGCTCCAGGATTTACTTCTGATACTGGAAACTAGGCAGATAGAGGTACCTAAGAGTGCGATGATAAATGGGCTCAAGGATTTAGCAAGTCTGGAATTTAACTCTAAAAATGCTCTTTCGTATTTTTCTTCACTTTTCAACATTTGAAGAAGTTCAGTGGATCTGGCATACTTATAAGGATTTTGCTCGTTGTTACTTTGTTGTCCATATATATTGACTTCACTGAATAAACTCATGGCATCTTTCAATGAATCACTGAGTTCTTGTGATAATTCCTCGAATTCCGTTTCATTGAATGCCACATTTAGTGTTAGACCCCGCTCGTTATCCAAATTGACTACCTGACCATCAACCATCCTCCAACTGTCTTCCCCCTTGGTTTTTATTAGTTCATCTGCAAATATTGTTTTGACCGAAGAATCGCCGATTTCATAAACCATCACATCATCTAAGGATACTTCGCTGATAGGTTGCTTGACATAAAAATATTTATTTCCTGTGATACGCAGAAATTTATTAGATATCGTTGAATAGCCAATATTTTCAGACATAAAATTGGATAATTCTGCTTCTTTTTGCTGGTTGAAAATGGGAATGATCGTGTCATTAAGTAAAAACGTAAAAACACTTAGCAAAAGTCCGAAAAGTAAAAAAGGAATGACAACAGATTTAAAAGAAATACCATGAACCTGTAATGCCATCAGTTCGTTTCTAGTTGACATTTGAGATAAAATCCAAAAAATAGCCAATAATGCTCCCACAGGAATGGCCTCAGCTCCCAGCTCAGGTAAAAAAAAGTACAGAAGTTGAAATAACCGCCATGGGGGAATACCATAATCGATAATGTTTAAAGAAAGAAAATACAGCAAATTCACGCTGACAAAAATAACAAACCCAAAAAAACCAAGAAAAAAAGGAGATATTGAGTTTTTCCATACATACGAATTCAGTGTTTTCAAGTTACGACTCCTTCTACAATCCTCAAGATCAATTTTATCATATTCTCCATTGATTTACCCATTAGTAATTGTATTCATGGATTGATATTGACTTTGGCTGTACTATCTGTTATAATACACTAAAGGAGGTTGGGAATATGAGAAATATGCTTTTGATGTGTTTGTTTATAATCGTATTTGTATTGACGGGAATTGCAAGCGATGATTTTCAAAAGGTTTTTGAGGAGTATATTGAATCATTTTTGAATGGAGAGTATGAAAGGGCTGTTCAATTACAAACTCAAGAGTTAACTGCTGCATTTAATCTACAATCCATGAAACAGTCTGCAAGTGTTATCTTTAGTCAGTATGGAAAGCCAGAATCAGAATACAGTACAGAACTTATTGAACAGGAAGGGTATTATTCTTTCCTTCTAATTATGAAAACCACAAAAGGATTTATTCGTTTTACAGTAACTGTAAATGAAAATCATCAAATTGCAGGCTTTTTCGCCGCACCGGTTCCTTCTCCAATAAAAACTATTGCTTATGTTCAAACTCAAGCCATTGAAGAAAAAGAAGTTCGATTTGGTATCAAAGATTGGGAAGTAGAGGGTGTACTATCCCTTCCGGTTAATCATTCAGAATATCCTATGGTTATTATCGTAGGCGGATCTGGTCCAACTGACATGAACGGGACGGTGGGTCCAAATACACCTTATAAAGATATTGCACAGGGATTGGCATCTAAAGGCATAGCGGTTCTCAGGTATAATAAGCGCACAGCGCAGTACGGTTCCAAAATTAATGAAACCATGTCAGATATTGAGAATATGATAGATTTTGAATATGTGGAGGATATTTTTGAGGCATTAAAGTATGCTAGTGAAATTGATGAAGTAAATGCCATTTTTCTTGCAGGACATAGTTTAGGTGGGACAATTATTCCGAAAATTGCTGCTAAATCAAAAATAGTGGATGGCTTGATACTTTTGGCGCCTGGTATCAGAAGATTGGCTCAGATCAGTATTGATCAAAACAAATATGCTAAGGAATACTTGGGTATTTCAGATGAGCAGATTGACCAAGTAACACAGTTTTTTACAATGATTCTAAATCATGAACTTGATGAAAATTATCCGATACAAGCCGGTTTAACTGCCGGTTATTATTATGAATTGGATCATTACAAGCCAATCGATGATTTGTCCGAAGTCAAAAAACCTGTTTTAGTATTACAGGGGGAAGAAGATTTTCAAGCAACCATGGAAGGTGATTTTTTGCCTCTCAAAGAAAGATACAAGGATGACAGTCATTTCACCTTTGTTTCATTAGAGGGTATCAATCATCTGTTGATGAAAGTAGAGGAAGGTGTTTTTCATTGGACCGATGAGTACAACACCCCTGGATTTGTTGATGAACAGGTAATCGATCAGTTGTTTCAGTGGATTATTTCACATAAGTAATGTATCACCTTTGAGTTTTCTGATATAATCTTATAGGTGATAAATGTGAATAAGAATGAGAAAATGCACCAAAGTTTGAAAAAATGCTACCCAGAAAATGCTGATGAGTTATATGAAGCTATTCAGGAAAAGATTAGGCTGTTTAACAGCGATCAAAGACAATCCAAAAAGATAAAAATTGAAGAAATCAACGCTATTTTAATAACTTATGCAGATACACTAAGAGGGGGAGGTTCCCCTCTTAGTGTTTTGAATCAGTTTCTTATAGAATATGTCGGAACTGCTTTCAACACAGTTCATCTTTTGCCTTTCTTTGATTATTCATCGGATGACGGTTTTTCGGTCATTGATTATCAAAAGGTTGATCAGGCTTGTGGTCGTTGGGAAGACATAGAGGTTCTTTCACAGCGATATCATTTGATGTTTGATGCGGTTATCAATCATATCTCACAAAAAAGTAAGTGGTTTGAGGGCTATTTAAAAGGCATGACTGAATATGAAAATTTTTTTATCACCCTGAAAGGGAATGAGGACTTATCTCAGGTTACCAGGCCAAGGACTTCTCCTTTGTTGACTGAATTTCAAAGTGCCGACGGAAAAAAGGTAATTTGGACGACCTTTTCGTCGGATCAGATTGATCTGAATTATAAAAATCCGAAACTTTTACTTCGAATCATTGACATTCTACTCTTTTATATTCGTCAGGGGGCCAGTTTGATCAGGCTTGATGCTGTTGGCTATCTTTGGAAGGAGATAGGTACCAATTGTATTCATCTTGAGCAGACACATGAAATCGTTAAATTGATTAGAAGTTGCATGGATGAGCTGATTAAAAACGCCCTTATTATCACAGAAACCAATGTTCCCCATTCAGATAATGTTCGATATTTTGGTGACGGCACAAATGAAGCACATATGGTTTACAATTTCTCCCTTCCGCCGTTGGTTTTACACGCTTATTTACAAAACTCTTCCAAAGAACTGAGTCAATGGGTGAAACAACTACAATACCCATCATCAGAGGGTACTTATTTTAATTTTTTGGCTTCCCATGACGGGATTGGATTGACGCCTTTAAATGGTTTGGTGGATGGCAGAGGGGTTGATGCTTTAGTAACATCGTGTGAAAAAAACGGAGGAAAAATTTCTTATAAACGTCAGGTCGATGGCTCTCAAATACCCTATGAAATGAATATAAACTATTACGATGCTTTGTCTGAATCTTCCCAGCCTGAGGAGTTAAATATTCGTAAATTTCTTGGCGCTTATGCTATCGCAATTGCCTTAAAGGGAATCCCAGGCATATATATTCACAGCCTTCTGGGTTCAAGAAATTGGAAAGATGGGGTTGAACGATTAGGTTACAACAGAGCCATTAACAGAGAGAAATTAGAGGCTGATGCAGTCATTTCAGAGCTGAAAATAGCAGATTCAAGAAGGCATCAAATATTCTACTCTCTGAAAAAAATGCTGGAAATCAGGGCTACCGAAAGAGCCCTTTCGTTGAAGGCAGCTCAAGAGGTTATCTTCAATGATGAAAGGTTATTTATTTTAAAAAGAACCCATGAAAAAGAGGCAATTTTTTTGATTGTTAATTTTTCGGATAGAAAGCAGATGATGAATCTCCACGATTTCTTTGAAACAGGGGATTATCAGGATATGATGAGAGAAAAAACAGTTCACGATCGTCTGATGCTTGAACCTTATAATTTTTTTTGGCTAAAGCAGAGTGGAGGCGAATGATTTGAAAGATGTACAACAGGATCGTTCTGAATGCATTCAAAATTGTGTATCATCTATTTTAAGCGGAGTTGATTATAAAGAAGTTGATGGAATTCAAACTGTCTTAAAGATGCAAACACAAAAGGTTATTACAAAACAATTGATTGGTGAATTGATTAACAAGAAATTACCGGAGAAGGAACCTGAAAAGATAGAAAGGATTCAGTACAATTTGACTTTGCGTTTGACTAAAAAAATAGATCAACTGACGGGTTTTTACATTCCCCCGTCTAAAGTTGTTTTCAGTGCCTATCATAGATTGTCTATTCCAGCTCTAATCGGTGCAATTGTCTTTGGACTCTTTTTTTATTATGCACTGGGCTCTTTTTTCAAAGACCCTTTATTCGCACCGTTGATAGGGATGCCTTTAGGAGCCGGTATTTTTGTATGGTTATTTTCAAAAGCTATCAAACATCCAAAAATTAGTAATGCTGTAAAATGGACCTTGGTTTCCGGATTGACGGTATTTTCAATAGGTACTTTGTTTTCAGGCTTTAAAAAGAGCACTGTCTTTAAACCCCAAATTTCATTTTTTCAATGGATATGGGTGGCTATTCTTACAATATTTACTTTTTGGACTCTTCATCTCTTTAAACCTCAGGTGATTGATAATGAAGAAGAGATTGAACGAAGTTTATCGGTACAATTGAACTCGCTGTTAATTGATTTTTGGGATCTTTGTATGGCATGGGTAAAACAAGATGAGATAGATGCCGATAGTGAGAAGGCTGTCACGCCTTCATCGACAACATATCAGTTGTTTAAAAATTCCCCTCTCATCTCATCTTCAATTTATCAGATGCTTTTTGCTCATGAAAATCAGGATAAGGAAGCAGCCTTTACATCGGTTAACAGCTTTCTAAACAGTTTGCATTCTTTGGGGATACATGAAAAAGAGAGTGAACCTGTTTTTAACTATCAGAAAACCGATGCGGACTATTACGATGTGTTTGGTATTATTCACGAGGGAGAGGCAGTTGAGCCGATATATGGTGCCTGGGTGGATGATCAAGGGTATTGTGTTTTTAAGGGAAAGGTCAAAAAGGTCAGAAAATGAGAGAAAATAATCAGCAGGAAATCAGACATATATTTGGACTTGATTTCGGAACATCCAACACACATATGAGTATTTCTGCAGCTGCAGAAGCAGTCCCTATTGTCGATGATGTCAAGATTGAGTCCAACGCTTCTGTGCCCTCAGTGCTGTTATATGATGAGCGCAATTTTGAAGTTTTGGGATTTGGTCAGCCAGCTCTTGAAGAATGGTATTCCATGAGCCGATCAGAACGCAAAAAATATACCCTGGGAGCAGGGTTTAAACAAAGAATAGCATTTAATAAGCGAGCAGAAACGGAAACAGAGTTGTTTTTAGATGCCCTTTTTACGAATTTAAACAAACAAAAGATTTTCGATGTGAAAAATTTCATCAAAAATACAGAAATGGCCTGTGGTGTTCCTTCCAAGACTCTTGAAACGCACACTAACAAAATGTCAGCCATTTTAACTAAGATTATCCAAAAAAAACCGGTTTTTATCGAGGAACCTTTAGGGGCATTGTATTACCATATCATCCGAAAGGATATTACAAAAGAGGATGGCAGAGGCGGGGTGTTGGTCATTGATTTTGGCGGTGGAACGTTGGACTTAGCGTACATCAAAAATTTTCAAATTCAAAAAGTTTGGGGCTCTCCGATTATCGGGGGTGTTTTGTTTGATGATTTGTTCTATAATCTTTTTCTGGAACAAAATCCAGGAATAATCACATATATCGAGCAGGAGGGTTTAAGCAGTTATTTGAGGACGGTGCTATTTAAAAATCAGAAAGAGAAATATTCTTTTCTGCTTGCTTCCTCTGAGAATGCTCAGATGTCTGAAAATATCGTTTTTGGTAGAACATCCTATGGAATACTTAACATTCCTGATTTTGAATACCTCTACGATAAAATGAAACATTATACGATTAGCGAAGAGCTGAAACTGGAATTAAAAGGGTCGAATTATGCGGATAAAATAGGTGGTACTGAGCAAATTAACTTACCTAAGATTATTACCGACGAAGTTTTACGAAGTAAAAATGAATTTGATATTCGATCCGATAACGTATCTTTAATCATTCTCACAGGAGGAAGCAGTCGATGGAAATTTTTTGTTGATATGATCGAAAAAGAATTTCCGTACACTCGGATATTGGCCTCTTCAGATCCGGAGTCTACCATCAGCAGAGGTTTGGGGCTATGCTATTCTGCTAAACTCTATGAAAAGAAGGTTCGGCATGAGTTGTTGGGGAACAAATCTGATTTGATAAAGAGGTTGGAAGAATCCTACAAAGCAGTTTTCAAAAATACGTTGAGCCAATACACTCAAGGTGTTTATTCCATTTATTCAAAGGTTATTGAAAGTGTTTTTTCTCATTTTTTACAATTAGGCGGCTCAATTAGTCAATTGGAGCAACAATTTAAAATAGCTTTTTCAGAAAGACAACCCGAATTGGAAGAATTGAACAGGGGATTTTCCAAAGAAATGAACTATCAAATGGAAGAAAAGACCATTCAAGAATTAAGTCGATGGTTTAGCCGTTCTTTGATTCATTTTGATTTTGTCAATCAAGGCAACATTCCCGATGGGAAAGTAATAAATTCATATGAACAGATAAGCGTTTTAAATGATGCCGTCTATTCCAGAATAACGATGATCTCTTCAGTTATAATAGGGGTTTTGTCAGGGACACTTTTAGGTGGTTCAGGGGTTGCCCTTATTGCGTCAGGTCCATTAGGCTGGTTAGGGGGATTTATTGCGGGGGCGCTATTGGTAGTTGCTTCTGCTTTAGGATTAAAGAAACAAACAACTGAAGCATTAAAACAAATTAGAATACCCAAATGGGTTTTGAATGGTCTTTTTATTTCAAAAAAAAGGATGATTAAAAACGCTGAAAAAAAATTAAAAAAGGATTTGAATCAGGAAGAAAACAAAATCTATGAACAGTTTTTATTTGAAATGAAAAACAACGATAAAAGACTTGATATATTGATAGAAGAACAGATTCAAAAAATCAGTTATTCTAACATAATTGATGGATAAAGTAAGAGATCGGGCAAGAAAACAATGGATCAAATATGATAGAATTGTCACAGCAATCATGAAGAAGGGGGTTATTATGAAAAAGAAACTGATGTTGATGGCTTTATTGATGACCGCAACGTTTATTTTTTCAGCAATCATGGCAACGACAGATGATGGCAGAAGGGTTGTACTGAACAGCAATGGAACTTGGGAATGGCTTAATCAGCCACAACCCGGTCCAATACCTCCCACGCAGCTACAATATGACATAACGGGTTCGTGGGCTATTTCTTTTACTGTGGGTATTTTTGATGAAAGTTATAACGCAGAGATATTTTTAGAGAATGGCTCTTATGTCCTTTTATGGCATGGAACCTTTTCCGATGAGAAATATCCGATAACCGTAGTCAACAATCGGGAGATAAAATTTCAGGGGAAATCATTCCATAACGGAATAATATCCTTTGATGCAACTATACGTGATTTAAACAACATGCAGGGAGTTGCTTCCAGCAGTGGTACCTTTGCCAAAACAGGTACCTTTAAAGCTATCAGAAAATAGGAGAGGTGATGAAATGAACAAAAGTGTAGAACTTGGTGTAAAAAAAATGGAGTGGGCTTGGCAGTACATGGATGTTCTTCGGAAAATCAAAGAAAAATACATCGATGAACAACCGTTTAAAGGGGCAAAAGTTGTTGTTTGCTGCCATCTTGAAGCCAAAACGGCTAATTTAGGCCGGCTGATAGGAGATCTTGGCGCTCAAGTATGGGTAACGGGTTCAAATCCTTTGTCAACTCAGGACGATATTGCCGATGCTTTAAGAGAACACTACGGGATAACTGTATATGCTAAACACACCAATGATGATGAGGAATTTAGAAAAAATCTATACAAAGTTCTGGAATTAGAACCAGATTTAATTTTAGATGATGGTGGAGATTTAGCCACAATAGTTCATACAGAGTACACAAATTATCTTAAAAATCTTAAGGGGATTTCAGAGGAAACAACAACCGGAGTACATCGGTTAAGAGCACTTGATGCAGCCGGTAAGTTAGCAGTTCCTGCCATTGCCGCTAATGACGGCATGATGAAATACCTGTTTGATAATCGATACGGAACGGGTCAATCAACCTGGGACGGCATTATCCGCAGCACCAATGTATCCATAGCTGGTAAAACAGTAGTAGTAGCAGGGTATGGCTGGTGCGGCAAAGGGGTAGCTATGAGGGCAAAAGGGTTGGGAGCGAAAGTCATCGTAACCGAAGTTGATCCAATCAAATCAATTGAAGCGGTCATGGATGGATTCCAAGTCATGCCAATGATCAAGGCAGCTGCGTTGGGCGATATCTTTGCAACTTTGACAGGAGACATCAATGTGATCACAACAGAGCATTTTCCTTTAATGAAAGAGGGGGCAATTCTCGCAAATGCCGGACATTTTGATGTGGAGATCTCCATGAAACAACTCAAGGAATACAGTGTGGAACAATGGGAAGCCCGACCGAATGTTATAGGGTATAAGCTTCCAAACTCAAAGAGTATTTATGTGATTGCGGAGGGAAGATTGGTCAATCTGGCAGCTGCTGATGGACATCCTATTGAGATTATGGACACATCATTTGGTGTACAGTTGATGAGTTTAAAATATTTATGGGAAAATCAAGGTAAACTTGAAAATCATTTAATGACTGTTCCTGAGACGATTGATAGAGAATTGGCGATGATCAAACTCCAAACCATGGGAATTCAGATTGATGAATTGACTGATGAGCAAAAGAAGTATTTAACAAGCTGGTGATGAAATGAATATCGAACGTGCCTTGATATCAGTCTATGATAAAAGGGGTATCGAACACTTGGCTTCATATCTTAACAATAACGGTGTAGATATTATTTCCACTGGGGGAACTTATGATTATTTAAAAAAATTTGGAATCAAAGTTCAATCTGTTGAAGATTACACCGGAGTTGTGGAGATGTTTGATGGTAGAATCAAGACCATTAGTCCGAGAATAGCGGGGGGGATTCTTGCGGATAGGTCAAAAAAGGAACATATCAATCAAATGGTGAAAGCAAACATTCCCAATATTGATATGATCGTAGTTAACCTTTGTCCCTTTCGAGAATTTTCAAAAAGAACATTTGATGAGTTTGAATTGATCGATAAGATTGATATTGGAGGCATCAACATCATTCGATCAGCCGCAAAAAATTACAGAGATGTGCTTCCCATAGTCGACCCGGAAGATTATGAAAAGGTTATAAAAAGTTTTGATTCATGTGGAGATATTCCCCTTCAAAATAGAAGAAAATTTGCGCTTAAGGCATTTTACAGCACGATGAAATACGAAGAAAGTATTCACGAAGCGTTATCTTTTTTGTTTGCTGAGGAGAAGTATAAGCATTTAACTTTAGAAAAACTTGAAGAATTTAAATATGGTGATAATCCTCATCAAGAAGCCTTTTTATTGAAGATAGCGGGTGAGGACTCTTTGTTTGATCATATTGAGTTTCTAAAGAAAAACCGTCTCAGTTTAAGACTTTATCGGCAAATATTCAACGGTATCAATTTTATGAAGAGTTTGTCAACCGGTGGGTTTACACTGTTGATCAACTTGCAGCCGGTTTTTTATTCCAACAAAGAAAATGATGAGATCTATTTAAAAATGATTGAAGAAGATTTTCGGAGCAGGAACCATGCTAATTCTGCTTTTATCTGTAATGGCAGTTTGAATCGATCAACAGCTGAATATCTTATCCGAAACAAAATAAGCACAGTGGTCGCTACTGATTTTGATCAAGATGCGTATGATTTGTTGATCAACGCCGATATTCTATTGTTGGCCAAATGTCATAACTTTGAATACCCCAAAACTCATCGCATCTTTTTGGAAAATGAGGTTCTCTTTCAGCAAAGAGATAATGTGGAGGATTTCGGTAATATAATTCAGGTTTATTCACAGGATAAAAAGCGTCATCGAGAAGATCTGCTTTTGGCTATCCAAATCATACGTGTTCTGGAAACGAATGCGCTCTTGAGAGTAAAAGACGGCCGAATCATTTCAGTTGCCAATTCAATGCTGGATGATGAAGAAGCTTTGGAAATCGCAGTATCCAGATTCAAATTACTGACACAAAAAATGAAAGGAGGCGTTTTGGGATTTGACTCTCCCCCCTCCTTAGCGGTTATTCAAAAAGCTTATCAACAGTGGCACATTGAATGTATTCTCAAACCCAAAAGTGAAAGGGATCGAGAAGGAATTATTGATTTTGTTAAGGACAAAGGTATCGATTTATATGAATTTGAAAGAAGGCATTACGCATAAAAGAACGACTCGGGAGGCCCAAATGGAAAAGCATATCGATATATTTGAAGAACTACATATAGTTGAAGAACAGGCATTAAACGAGATAAAAAAGGTACAGAGTCAAAAGGAACTTGAAGAAATCAGGATCAAATACCTAGGAAAAAAGGGAACACTGACCACTCAGTTTCTGAAGCGGTTGGGAACACTAGATCCTCAAATTAGACCCGAAGTCGGTCAAAAAACAAATGCCTGCAAAGATGTTATCAATGAACAACTGAGCATAAAAAAGGACAGCCTAGAAGCAAGTGAAAAAGAAAAATTGGAAGAAGCACTTTATGTTGACATCTCACGACCCGGTGCAAGAAGAAGGATTGGATTTGAACACTTGCTGAAAAAAACCCAAAAAGAGATTGAAGAGATTTTTATCTCGTTGGGTTATGCAGTAAAAGAAGGACCTGAAATTGAAACGGTCTTCTATAATTTTGAGGCTCTCAATACACCGGATTGGCACCCGGCAAGAGATGAACATGACAGTTTTTATTTACTCGAAAACGAAAAACTCTTGCGAACTCATACCTCTCCCGTACAAATACGGACTATGCAAAAAGAAGATCCGCCCATTGCAGTTATCGCCCCGGGGAAGGTTTATCGCAGTGATTATGATGCTACTCATCTACCCATGTTTCATCAAACTGAAGGACTGTTTGTTGATCGGGATGTAAATGTGGGACATTTAAAAGGAACCTTGGAATATTTTATGAAAGAATTATTTTCTGAAGATGTTGCAATTAGATTGAGGCCTTCCTTTTTCCCTTTTACCGAACCCAGTTTTGAGGTTGATATTAGTTGGAAAGATAAGTATGGAAAAGAACAATGGCTTGAAGTTCTTGGTGCTGGAATGGTTGACCCCAATGTATTTCTAGCGGTTGGCTATGATCCTGAAATCTGGAGTGGTTTTGCATTTGGAGCCGGCATTGAACGGTTAACCATGCTCAAATATGGTCTGACTGATATCAGAGATCTTGTCAGAGGCGATATCAGATTCCTAAGACAGGAACTTTAAGGAGGACAATCATGCTTATTTCCAAAAACTGGTTAAACAAATACATCGATGTTGCAGATATCGAAGATGAGAAACTGGATAAGTTGTTGAGTTTAAGTGGGACTTCTGTTGAACAGATAGAAAAGCCTTGGGAAGAAATCAGCGGTGTTTATACCGGGACAATCATAAAGATTGACAATCATCCGAATGCGGATAAACTGATTATTTGTACAGTAGATTTAAAGAACCAACAATACCAGATTGTAACTGGAGATACCTCCTTGAAAGAAGGGGATATGATTCCGTTGGCGATGATTGGTGCAACGTTAAGAGATGGGTTTACAATCAAAAATGCCAAATTGAGAGGGGTTCCTTCTCAGGGAATGATGTGTTCCCTTGAGGAATTGAAACTGGAGTCAAAATCCAAAACAGTTTATCGGTTAGAAGAAAAAGTTGAAAATGGACTAGATGTTGTTCAATTATTCGGCCTAAATGATTCTGTTTTTGATCTTGAGATTACAGCGAACAGACCTGATGAATTATCGTTTTTAGGAGTAGCCCGAGAATTAAAGGCGTTGTTAAGATCACAGGCTGAAATCAAACAGCCTCCTTTTCATTATCAAAGCAGTGGAAAGAAAACATCAGACTTTATCTCCATCCAAATAGAAACCCCTCAATTTTGTAATCGTTACACCGGTATGATTATTGAGGACGTAGAGGTAAAAGATTCACCTTTGTGGCTTAAAAGAGATTTAATGGCCATTGGAGTTAGACCCATTAATAATGTTGTGGACATCACAAATTATATTTTAATGGAAACCGGTCATCCGGTTCATGCTTTTGATTATGATAAATTAAAAAACAAGTCTATTGTCGTCAGATTAGCTAAGGAAAAAGAACGGCTGAGATTGCTCAACGAGGATGAACCTGAATTTGAAGGTGATGAGCTACTGATTACCGATGGAGAAAATCCACTCGCTTTAGCCGGTATTATGGGTGGAGAAGGGACAGGAGTTAGTGAAGAGACCAAAAGGGTCTTTTTGGAAGTAGCATATTTTAATCCTGTAAAGATCAGGAAAATCGCTAGAAGGTTAAATATTATTAGTGATTCTTCTTATCGTTTTGAGCGAGGAGTAGATCCAAATGACGCTGAATATGTTATTAAAAGGCTTGCATACATGATTTCAGAACTTGCTGGCGGCCATTCTGCTCAAATACTGGATGTTTATCCTGCACCGGTATCGGGAAAAAAGATAATCCTCAGAAAGGAAAAAGTTGAGAGGCTTTTAGGAATTCATTATACTGATGAACAGATAGAAGAAACATTAAACAACCTCGGTTTTGAAATAAAAAAAAGATCGGATTCACCTAGCTGGGATGTTGTTTGCCCGACCTTTAGACCAGACATTGAAAGAGAAGTGGATTTGGTTGAAGAAATTGGGAGAATTGTGGGTTACGAGAAAATACCATCCTCTATTCCCTATTTAAAAGGCATCTCTAAATCAAGAGGATCTTTTCAAACCTTCAGATACAAGATCAGAGAGCTAGTATTGGGGGCCGGTTATCATGAAATAATTCCCATTTCATTGATTGATCCTGATGATATCCAGAGAATATCAAAAAACCCTGATTTTTTGTGGAATAAAAATAAAATCGAGATCATTAAACCGCTATCAAAAGATATGTCAGTTTTAAGACCTTCATTACTCATCACCCTGTTAAAAACAATAGGCTACAATCATTCACATCAACAATATGACTTGAAGCTTTTTGAAACAGGCACCTCTTTCCTGCTTGATGACACAGGTGATTTTCAAGAGCAGGAGCGTCTGGTGATGGCTGCATCGGGTAAAATGAACCCTGAAGATTATCAAGATAAAATGAATGTGGATTTTTTTAATTTTAAAGGGTCAATAGAGGAGATTTTAAGACATGTGGAAATAGATAATGAAAAAATTATCTTTGAAAGACCCAAAAATGGTACTATTTATACACAGATCATGTATCCGGCACAATCTGCCGTCATTATGTTGAATGGCGAAGAAATAGGGTTTTTTGGCTTGATAAGAAATGAAGTTCTCCAAGCATTTTCAATTACTGAAAACGCCTACATGTGTGAACTTGATCTGGATAAAGTTCATCATCTTCAAAAGGTATCCAAGAAAAGATGGAGGTCCATTTTGGGAACGAATTTCCCCGCCAGTCGAAAAGACTTTTCAGTTTTAGTAGGAAAGGGAACTGAAATAGGACATATCATAAAAAGAATCAGAGAGATAGAATTTGTTGAAAGTGTAACCATTATCGATGTTTACAGCGGGAAAAACATACCAAAAGGCTTTAACAGCATCACATTGTCTGTTTTATTTCGATCGATCGATCATACACTCAGTGAAAAAGAGTTGAATAGAAACTTCAAAGCAGTAGTTAAGATCTTTGAAGAGGAAAACTTAGAAATGAGAGAAGGATAATGGATGTTCGTTACGAAAATCTTTAAATTTGATGCTGCTCATAACTTAATCAATTATCACGGTAAATGTGAGAAGCTGCATGGACACACCTATCGTTTGGAAGTCACGGTATCTGGCGAATTAAATGAAGAAATGATGGTTTTTGATTTTATCCAGCTAAAGGAACTAGTCAAGAATCGAGTTTTGGATATTCTTGATCATTCTTATTTAAATGAGTTGATTGAGCAACCTAGCGCTGAAAATATCGCTATTTGGATTTGGGATAGGATCCAAGGGGATTTAAAGACTGATAAGTATCATTTGTACGAAATTAAGGTATATGAAACACAAAACAGTTATGTCACTTACAGAGGAGACGGAATTTGATCGATACCTTCATGTTTATCTTGTTAGTGATCCTCATTGGTTTGCAGGTTTTCAACGCTTTGAGAAAAAAAAATAATTGGAATATTTTAGTTCAGATGAATTCCATTGGCATGAAGGTTTTGATTTTGTTTATGATTTATGCAATGATCAACGACTTGTCGTATATTTTGGACATTGTGGTGGTATTGCTGGTATTAAATGTAGTTGGGACGATAATTATATCCAGATATAACAGCAAAAATTAACAAAAAAATAATTATCTTTATGTTTATTTGCAACGTAAAACTGATAAAATTATCATTAGTTAAGATGTAGCATATGGGAGGTGCTCAAGA